>JASLCW010000203.1 GCA_030151765.1 Marmoricola sp. | reverse complement strand
TGCCATGAAGTGATGGCTGTGCGACAGCGTCTCGGCCGACGGGAAGATCAGCTGGTTGTCGACCATCTTCGGGTCGACCTTCTCCATCGCCTGCTGGCCGCCCTTCACCGGGCAGATGTAGTTGTTGTAGCCGGCGAGCTTCGCTCCGGTCTCCGGCTCGTAGTAGTAGTTGATCCACTTCTCGGCGTTCTCCTTGTGGGTCGCCAGATTGGGGATCAGCATGTTGTCCGCCCAGATCATCGTGCCCTCCTCGGGCGGCACGAAGACGAGGTCGCTCGAGTCGGACGAGGCGATGTCGCCGGCCCAGGCCTCGCAGGCGAGCACATTGCCGGCGACCAGGTCCTGGACGTAGTCATTGCCGGTGAAGCGGCGGATCTGCTGGTCGGCGGTCGCCTTCTTCAGCACCTCCATCGCCTTCTCCCACTCGGCCTGGGTGAAGTTCGCCGGGTCGGCGCCCTGGTCGAGGAGGAAGAAGCCCATGGTGTCGCGCATCTCGGTGAGCAGCGTGACCTTGCCCTTGAGGTCCTTGCGGGTCAACAGCTCGCGGAAGGTCTTCACCCCGCCGGGGAGGTACTTCTTGTTGTAGGCGATGCCGGTGAAGCCGCTCTGCCAGGGCGCGGAGTACTCGCGGTTGGGGTCCCAGTCGACGTGCAGCGAGTCGATCAGGTTCTTGTGCAGATTGGGCACCGTGGCGGCGTCGAGCTTCTGGATCCAGCCCATCCCGATCATCCGGGCCGCCATCCAGTCCGTGAGCATGAACATGTCCCGGTTGGTGCTCTGGCAGGAACCGAGCTGGTTGACGACCTTGGCGAAGAACTCGTTGTTGTCGTTGACGTCCTCGGTGTAGCTGACATTGATCCCGAACTCACGCTCGAAGGTCTGCAACGTCGAGGTCTTCTTGTTGATCGGGTCGATGTACAGCGGCCAGTTGGACACGATCAGCGACTTCTGGCTGCCCGAGAGGTCCTTGGTCGTGCAGGTCGCCGGGTTCTCCTTGCGATTCGGCGTACCGAAGAGCGGCAGTACGGCGGCGCTGACGCCGAGGAAGCCGGCGGCGCCGGCACCCTGGAGCAGTGTGCGACGGCTCAAGCCCGAGTTCGCGGGCGTTCCGGAGGATTCCATCCGGCTCCTTTCACAAGCCACACCGGTGTGATGTCCAGCACGGATCAAAACACGAACCGTCGTCGGCGACAAGGGATGTCGTTGAAATTTGTCCCAAGCGCAACGGATTCACTCGAAAACGCCGGTCAGAACCTTTGACCGACCCGCGCCGGACTGGGAGCATGGCGTCCATGGCCAGCTCCCCGCGTCCCCCGCTCAACCTCGATGAGGTCTCCCGCAAGATCATCGAGCAACTCCAGCAGGACGGCCGGCGCTCCTATGCCTCCATCGGCAAGGAGGTGGGCCTCTCCGAGGCCGCCGTGCGCCAGCGGGTGCAGAAGCTGATCGACGGCGGCGTGATGCAGATCGTCGCCGTCACCGATCCGATGCAGTTGGGCTTCCAGCGCCAGGCCATGATCGGCGTCCGTGTCACCGGCGACGTCAACAAGGTGGCCGACGAGCTCTCCGCCATGACCGAGGTCGACTACGTCGTCGTCACCGCTGGCTCCTTCGACATCATGACCGAGGTCGTCTGCACCAGCGATCAGGAACTGCTCGAACTCCTCACTCACCGGATCCGGATGATCGAGGGTGTCCGCTCGACCGAGACCTTCATGTACCTCGAGCTCCGCAAGCAGACCTACAGCTGGGGCGCTGAGTGAGAAGGAGGGTCATCCCCGGTCGTCCCCTCTGGCTGGACACCCTCGGCCGGTACGCCGACCTCGACGGCTACGCGCCCCTCGACGGAGACCTCGATGCCGATGTGGCGATCGTGGGCGGCGGCTTCACCGGACTCTGGACCGCCTACTACCTGACCCGCGAGGACCCGACCCTGAAGGTGGTCGTCCTCGAGCGTGAGCACGTCGGCTTCGGCGCTTCCGGCCGCAACGGCGGCTGGTGCTCCGCGCTCTTCCCGTCGTCCTGGGAGAAGCTGGCCGGCCTCCCCGGCGCCTCCCGGGCCTCCGCGCACGCCCTGGCCCGGGCCATGCGCGACGCGGTCACCGAGGTGGGCGAGGTCTGCGCCGCCGAGGGCATCGAGGCCGACTTCGCCCACGGCGGCACGATCGTCCTGGCCCGCAGCGCCGCCCAGGTCACTCGTGCCCGTGCCGAGATCGGCGGCGCCGCCGCATGGGGAACCGACCTCCGCTGGCTCGACGCCGACGAGACCCGGAGCCGCCTGGACGCCGTCGGCGCGCTCGGGTCGACCATCACCTCCGAGTGCGCCGCGCTGCACCCGGGCAAGCTGGTCCGTGCACTGGGCGAGATCGTCTCGCGACGGGCGACCATCCACGAGCACACGACCGTCCGGTCGATCGAAGCCGGCCGCGTGGTCACCGACCGCGGCATCGTCCGCGCCGGCACCGTCGTACGCGCGACGGAGGGCTACACCCCGACCCTCGACGGACTCGGGCGCCAGCTCGCGCCGGTGTACTCGCTCGTCATCGCCACCGAACCGCTCGCCGACGAGGTCTGGGAGCAGATCGGCCTGCGGGAGCGCGAGACCTTCAGCGATCACCGCCACCTGATCATCTACGGCCAGCGCACCGCGGACGACCGGCTCGTGTTCGGCGGCCGCGGGGCGCCGTACCACTTCGGCTCCCGGATCCGGCCCGAGTTCGACGGCAACCAGCGGGTCTTCGCCTCGCTCTACGCCACGCTGCTGGAGATCTTCCCGGTGCTGGCCGGCACCCGGGTGACCCATGCCTGGGGCGGACCGCTCGGCATCTCCCGCGACTGGTGCGCCTCCGTCGGCCTCGAGGGCGGACTCGCCTGGGCCGGCGGGTACGTCGGCGACGGGGTCTCGACCACCAACCTGGCAGCCAGGACGCTCACCGATCTCATCCTCGACCGCGGCACCGAGCTGACCTCGCTCCCTTGGGTGAACCACCGCTCCCCCGCGTGGGAACCCGAGCCGCTGCGCTGGATCGGCGCCAATCTCGGCCTCCAGGTGATGGCCCTCGCCGATCGCGAGGAGGGATTCACCGGCCGTCCGAGTCTGGCGGCCCGGGCCATGGCGCCACTGCTGGGCGGGCACTGACCACTCCCGCCGGATGCTCGACCAGGAAGGCCCTGGCCGCCTCGCGGCCGTGGGCGATCAGCTGGTCGCGCTGCTCGGGTGTGATGTCGAAGTCGAAGCTGTCGACACCCCTCGTGTCGATCCCGATTGTGCGGGCCAGGTTGTAGGGATCGAGGGCGCGCGTCGTCTGGGCACCCTCGACGGCGGTCTCGATCAGGGCGATGCCGAGATGGACCGGATCGCCTACGGCCGCGACGCGCTGGTCCGTCGGCACCTCGGCCTGCAGCCGGATCCCGATCGTCGGCCAGCGTGGCGACCGGCCGTCGAGGCGGTCGAAGATGCCGATCGGGAAGTTCGCGACCAGACCGCCGTCGACGAGCGTCGAGACACCGTGGGCACCGCGGAGTTCCACGGGCTCGAAGAGGTACGGCGTGGCCGCCGAGGCGTGCACCGCCGCCGCGACCGACTGCTCGTCGGGATCGAGACCGTAGTCGGCGTAGTCCCACGGCAACCGGACGAAGAGCCGGCGACTCACGTCGCTCACCGACACCACGAGACGATAGTGGTCTCGAGCCGTGTCGCCTTCGGGATCGTCGAACCGCAGATCGCCGAAGGTGCGTACGCCGAGATCGGCGAGGACGCCGTGGAGCCAGGTGCGCAGCCGGTCGCCCGAGTAGGCACCCTCGCGTCTCGCCACCGCCAGGGCGTCGGCCAGGTATTCGAAGGGTCCGGGGATCCGGTCGAGCCAGCGCAGCGGCCGGCGCCGGTCGCGGAGCGCCCGATAATCGAGGCTGCGGGTGATCTCGTCGAGGCGGGTGAGCGGCTCTCCCCGATGCACCATCGCGGCCAGGACCGCACCGACGATCGCGCCCGCCGACGTTCCGGCCACGCGGGCGAATCCGTAGCCGCGGGCACCGAGCTCGTCGATCGCGCCGACCAGGGCCACCCCGCGAACGCCACCGCCCTCGAGCACCACATCGGCGAGACGCGGCGCGTTCTCCTCCGCCCGATCAGGGAGCACGCTCATGTCTCCCACGTTAGCCGCGGGACTTCGTCGTACGACGGATCTCCTTCAGCACCGCGCCCGGCGACGCACCGAGTACGTCGTCCAGGTAGGAGATCATCATCACCGAGGCCTCCTCGATGATGCGCGGATCGCCCTGGGGGTCCCGGCGGAAGGCGAGGCCGACGAGCGTGTCCGCCGCCTGGACCGAGGTCTCGAAGGAGAGCCGGAGCCGTTCGCTGTCGGTCGCGTGGCCGTGCGCGATGAACATGTCCGCGAGAGCCGAGGCGAGCGTGACATTGTTGGCGCGGTCGAGACGACGCAGTTCCGAGGGCAGTGCGCCGCTGAACCAGATCGCGCGGAAGCCCGGGGTGTCGCGGAGGTAGTCGACGAAGGCACGGAACATCCGCCGCCACTCCTCCTGCCAGGTGGGCGCGGCCGGCAGCTCCGCGAGATCGGCGGCGATCACCGCGAAGGCGTCGACATAGGTCTGCGCCAGCGCCTCGACGACGGAGTCCTTGCTCTTGAAGAACTGGTACATCGTGCCGACCGGTACGCCGGCCCGCTCCGCGATGTCCCGTACGGCGAGCGCACCGACGCCCGATTCCTCGATCAGCTCCGCGGCGGCATCGAGAAGGCGCTGCACTCGCTCGCGACTGCGCGCCTGGCTCGGCTCGCGGCGCAGGCCTGCACCCGACGAGATCGCGGACTGCTCTTGCGCTGACATGGGAGCTATCGTAGTTTATGAACACGGTTCATGTTCATCTTGGAGGTTTGATGTCCGACCAGCGCGCCCTCTCCGGGGGCCTCACCACCCCACGGATCATCTTTCTGGTGGTCTCCGCGGCTGCGCCGCTCGTCGCCATGGTGGGCACGGTTCCGATCTCGATCGGCTTCGGCGTAGGTGCCGGCGTACCGGCGCTCTACCTGCTCGCCGCGATCACGCTCGGTCTCTTCACGATCGGCTATGCCGCGATGGCCCAGCGGATCACCAGCGCCGGCGGCTTCTACACCTACATCGCCCGCGGCATCGGCAAGCCCGCGGCCGCGGCCGGCGCGGTGATGGCCCTGGTCGCCTACAACGCCCTCGCGATCGCCCTGGCCGGCGGGCTCGGCTACTTCGCCCACATGGTGATGGAGAGCAACTTCAGCATCGACCTCCCGTGGGAGCTGTACACCGCCGTCGGTATCGCACTGGTCGGCACCTTCGGCTATCGCAATGTCGACCTGGCCGCGAAGGTGATCGGCGTCCTCATGGCCGCCGAGATGCTGGTCCTCGTCGTCCTCGATGGAGCCATCGTCGTCAAGCAGGGCTTCAGCGCCTTCCCGATGGGCTCCTTCGACGCCTCCGCGATCGTCCACTCGGCTGCCCCCGGTGTCGCGATGATGTTCGCCTTCGGCTCCTTCGCCGGCTTCGAGTCCGCCGCGCTGTACGGCGAGGAGTCGCGCAATCCGCGGCGCACCATCCCCCGCGCCACCTTCGGCGCCCTTGCCGTGATCGCGGTCTTCTACGTCCTCACCAGCTGGGTCGCGATCGGTGCCGTCGGCGCCGACAAGGCGCAGGCGGTGGCGGCGAAGGACCCCGGCTCCTACATGCTCGGCCTCAGCGCCCAGTACGTCGGCACCTGGTCGGTCAAGGTCATGTCGGTGCTCGTCGTGACCAGCCTGCTGGCCTCGCTGCTCGCCTCGCACAATGCGTCGAGCCGCTACATGTTCGCGCTCGGCCGCGAGGGCCTGCTGCCGCGCTGGTTCGGCGTCAGCCACCCCCGCCACGGCTCCCCCGCCCACGCGAGCCTCACCCAGATCACGCTCACCACGATCGTCGCCGCGGCCTTCGCGATCGCCGGACTCGACCCCTATCTCAACCTCTCGACCTCGATGAGCGGACTCTCCACGGTCGGCATCCTGGTGCTGCAGGCACTGGCCGCCGCGTCGGTGATCGCCTACTTCCGTCGTACCCGTGAGCTCGGCGTCCTGCAGACGGTCGTCGCGCCCGGACTGGGCATGCTCGGCCTTCTCTTCGCGGTCTACCTGACGCTCCGCTACTACGACGTCCTCGCGGACACCAAAGCCTTCGCGGTCAATTCCCTCCCCTACATCGCCTTCCTCGCCGCCGCCGGCGCATTCTGTTATGCACTGTGGCTGCGCAAGGCACGACCCGACGTGTACGCCGGCCTCGGCGGCGTCGTCGACGAGAACCCCTCCACCACGGCAACGGACAAGGAGCTGGCGCGATGAGTACGCCGGAAGAATTCAAGGCAGCAGTCGGGACCGAGATCGCCGTCTCCGACTGGATCGAACTGACCCAGGAGGACGAGCGTGCCTTCGGCACCGCCACCTTCCTCGACGCCGAACGACTCGGCGGCAAGGTGCAGCCCTACATCCCCTACGGCGAGGATCTCATCTCCGGCTTCCTGCTGGTCGGCCTGCTGATCCACTTCAACCGCAAGGCCAATCCGATGAGCCTCGAGGGCGGCTACTCGCTCAACTACGGCCTCGACAAGGTCCGCTTCCTGCAGCCGGTGCTGGCCGGCCAGCGCATCCGGGACCGGATCACGCTGCAGGAGTTCAGCGAGCGCGAGCCCGGGCAGTTCCGGATCACCACCCGCAATGTGATCGAGGTCGAGGGCGCGGAGGGCCCGGCGATGGTCGCCGACTGGCTCACCTACTTCATCCGGGCCGACATCGACGCACTGATCGAGGCCGAATCGGCACCCCGATGAGGGCAGACGCAAGGATCGAGCAGCTCCCCACACTCGCCCACCACGTACGCCGGCACGCGGAGCGGGAGCCCGGTGCAGTGGCGGCGACCTTCGAGGGGACGGCGATCGGCTACGGCGAATTGGCGGACCGCGTCACGCTGGTCGCCCGTGCCCTGATCGCGAGCGGCATCGACCCGGGCGATCGCGTCGCGATGCTCACCCCACCGCGACCCGAATATCTCGAGGTCTTCCTCGCGCTCACCGAGATCGGCGCGACCTGGGTCGGCGTCAACCCCCGCTACACCGACGGGGAGATCGCCCACGTCGTCAACGACAGCGCACCCTCGCTCTTCCTGTGTGTCGCGGGCGAATACGGCCGCGACGCCGACTCGCTGACGAGGCTCCGGACGGCGGTCACGCTGCCACCGATCGTCGCGGTCGGCGGGGAACTCCCCGGCACCACGTCGTACGACGACTTCGTGGCGCGAGGTGCCTCCGTCGACGACACCCGGCTCGACGAGCGCCGAGCAGCGCTCGACGGGACCGCGGCTGCGGCGGTCGTCTACACCTCGGGGACGACCGGCGCACCCAAGGGCGCACTCCTCTCCGCGGCCGGCATGTGCCGTGCCGCCGAGTTGCAGGCCGCGCGTCAGTACCAGCCGCGGATGTCCGTCCTCGCCTACCTCCCGATCGACCACATCGGTGGCCTGATCGACCTCGGCGGCGTACCCCTCGTCGCGGGCGGGGCCGTGCACCTGCACCAGAAGTTCGACGCGGACGTCGTGCTGCACAGCATCGAGCACGATCGCATCAATCTCTGGGGAGGAATCCCGACGATCTTCGCGATCACCCTCGCCGAGCCGGCCTGGGCCACGACCGACATCTCCTCACTCACGACCGTGGCCTGGGGCGGCGCCGCCATGCCACACGGCCTGCTCCAGGAACTGAAGCGCACCGGCGCCCGGCTCCGCTCGGTCTACGGCCTCACCGAGGCCTGCGTGACGGTCACCTATTCCGACGAGGACGCGGACGACGACGCGCTGACCACGACGATCGGGCGACCCGACGAACGCCTCGGCGACGTACGCCTCGCGGACGCCGACGGCACGCCGGTCGCCGCGGGCGAGGTGGGCGAGATCCAGGTGCGGGACGAGGGCGTGATGATCGGCTACATCAACAACCCGGCCGCCACCGCGGAGGCCTTCACCGCCGACGGCTACCTCCGCACCGGCGATCTCGCCACCGAACGGCCCGACGGCAACTATGCGCTCGTCGGCCGGACGAAGGAGATGTACAAGTCCGGCGGTTACAACGTCTATCCGCGGGAGATCGAGCTGCTGCTCGAGTCCTTTCCCGGGGTGGCCGCGGTGGCAGTCGTACCCGTGCCGGACCCGACCTACGGCGAGATCGGGATCGCGCACGTCCAGCCCTCGCCCGGCGCCGACCTGCGCAGCGAGGACCTGATCCGCTTCGCCCGCGAGGGCCTGGCCAACTACAAGGTGCCGAAGCGGATCCTCGTCGCGGAGGCGCTGCCGATGCGGGCCAACGGGAAGATCGACAAGCGCGCCCTCCGCGAGGTCTCCTGACCCGTCCTATCCTCGACCTCGTGCGGATGCTCGAGATCGACAGCCTGGACGCCTTCGATGCACACGCGGCGCGATCGCGACACATGCGCGGCTGGCAGGTGCAGGACCTCGACCTGACCGGACGGGAGGGCGTGCTCGCGCGGCTCGATCCGGCGGGAGCCCTCTTCCTGGGCTGCCGCCTCTCCGCTGCCGCCGAGGACGACCTGCGGCATCGTGGCGGGCTGGTCTTCCCGTCCGTCCCCGATGTCCCTTTCGACGCCTACCGAGCACATCTCTACACGCCCACCGAGCTGTACGACGGACTCGACGGCGGCTACGAGACGACACCTGACGCGCAGATCTACGCCTGGGCGCTCCGGGCCAATCACACCCGTACCGGCGGGACCAGCGTCCGCGACAGTCTCGCGATGGCACTGCACGACAACGCGATCGACGACGCACTCGCGGAGTTCACCGTCGGCCGCCGGATCGTCGGGGTGATGGGCGGGCACGCGGTCGAGCGCGGGCAGCCGGCGTACGCGGAGGCGGTGCGGCTGGGCAAGACGCTGGCCGAGAACGGCTACACCGTCGCCACCGGCGGCGGACCTGGGGCCATGGAGGCCGCCAATCTCGGCGCGACGCTGGCCGGCGCTCCCGACGACGAGGTCGACGAGACGCTGACGCGCATCGCCGCGGTGCCCTCGTTCACGCCGTCGGTCACGAGCTGGGCGCGGGCGGGGCTGGCCGCGACGGAGCGCAGCACGGACCTGTCGCTCGGCGTACCCACGTGGTTCTACGGACACGAGCCGCCCAATCCCTTCTGCACCGTGATCGCGAAGTACTTCCGCAATGCGATCCGCGAGGACGTGCTGCTCCGGCTCTGCAATGCCAGCATCGTCTTCCTGCCGGGTGCCGCCGGGACGGTCCAGGAGATCTTCCAGGCCGCCTGCGACAACTACTACGCGCCGGAGGCCGCGCAGGTGCCCTTCGTCCTGGTCGGCAAGGACCACTGGACGACGGAGTTGCCGGCCTGGCCGCTACTCCTCGGGCTCGGCGCGGCCGGCCCCGCCTTCGCCTCGCGCCTGACGCTCCTCGACGACGCGCATGAGGTCGCGGCCGCGCTCGGCAAGGAACTGTGAGGCCGGGCCCGGCAGATGCTCCGGGTCGAACTCCGGATCCTCGCCGACGGGCCGGCGCAGCAACCACGGCTCCAGGCGGCGATAGCCCTTGACCGACGTACGCCGCATCCGGCGCAGCCGGAAGCTGTCGTCGTCCTCGAGCGCCTCGGCCAGCCCGCGATCGACGAGCACCCGCCCCGGCCGCGAACTCGAGGTCAGGCGGGCGGCGAGGTTGACCACCGGGCCGAAGACATCGCCGAGGCGCGAGAGCACCGGACCGTACGCCGCGCCCGCGCGCAGCTCGGGGAAGTCCTCGTCGAGGATGTGCCGCTCGACCAGTTCGAGCGCGATCGCGGCGGTGTCCTCAGGCGTGTCGGCCACGAAGAGGATCTCGTCGCCGATCGACTTGATGATGCGTCCGTTGTGCGTGGTGACGATCTCGAGCGCCGTACCTTCGAAGGCATCGGTGAGGCGGGCGATCTCGTCCTGGCGCAAGGACCGGCTCTGCCGGGTGTAGTCGACGATGTCGGCGAAGCCCACGCCGAGCACGCCCTCCCCGGTGTCCGACTGGGGCGCGAGCAACAGGCGTGAGGCCGCGCTCAGGGTGTGCCGTCGCCAGACATAGAGGCTGAGCTGCTCGGCCATCGGGGTCACGGCGCCCATGAAGTCGGCGAGCTCGGCGACGGTGATCCGCTCGAGGTCGACGATGCGGGCGAGCAGGTCGAGCTGCCACTCCGACAGTCGCGCGAAGGTACGCCCGACCGTGCGGATCAGCGCCTCCTCGCTCTCCTCGTTCGCGATTCCGAACTCGCGCAGCCGCTCGACGATCCGGGTCGCCTCCAGATCCGCCTCGGTGAAGGCGACCTCGTCGTCGGCAACGTGGGTGAAGCCGAGTGACTGCCAGTGCTCGCGGGCCCGCTCGAAGGGGATGCCGGCCCGTTCGGCCAGCTGCGGCCCGGTCAGCGTCGGGCCGCTCCCGAGCAGGAAGACCTCGAGCAGGCCGACGAGTTCATGCGGCTCCAGGCTCGCCGCGATGCGGGTGTCCGGGCCCGCCGGGTCGTCAGGCAGGGTCGGCACCGAGACGGTCCGCGGTCGTGGCCCGGATGGCGTCGCCGAAAGCGGGTACGTCGGCGAGCAGCTCCTCGAGCTGTTCCCGGGTGAAGTGGATGACGTCGAGAGGCGAGGTCGAGACGACACTCGCGTTGCGGAGCTTGTGGGAGACGATCGCCATCTCGCCGATCACGTCGCCGGGGCCGAGCGTGGCGATCTCCTGCCCAGCCTGGCGGACCGAGACCGTGCCCCCGACGATCAGGTAGGCCTTGTCGGCCGGGGTCTTCTCCCAGATCAGCGACCAGTCGGCCGGCAGCTGCACCCTGCGCCCGGCGTTCACGACCTTGGCGAGGTCGGCGTCGGTGAGCGACTCCAGCCGGTTCAGGCTCTTCAACTCGCCGGTGTCGGTCACGATGGCCTCCTGGTGGGTGAACGAATGTGCTTCTGCGCATCCTCGCCGCTACCGGCGTACGGCGTCCAGCGCTCCCGACCTTTGGACCCGCCATGTGATGGCGTGACTCACACGGTGCTCGCGTCGTTGGGGCGGCATGGAGATCAGTCGGCGCAATCTGCTCAAGGTCGGACTCGCCGCGGGTGCGGTCGCCGGAGTCGGCGTACCCGCGTTCTCGCTCAGCGAGGCGGCCGTGGCAGCGACCGGTGGCGTGACCACCCTGGACCGCACCTTCGGCCGGAGCACCCCGAACGCCCAGGGCTACTCGACGATCGTCGAGCTGGCCGGCGAGCCCCACCACATCCGCACCGAGCTCGCCGCCGCCCAGGCCGGCCGAGCCGCCACCCGCCAGCCGCTGCTGGCCTTCGCGCACATGAGCGACGTGCACGTCGTCGACCACCAGTCGCCGATGCGCATGGAGTGGACCGACCGTTTCGAGGACCCGGGCACCCTCCCCACCCTGGGCCTGCTCACCAGCGCCTATCGGCCGCAGGAGCCGATGTCGGCCCACGTCGCCGACGCGATGGTGCAGGCGATCAACGACATCGGGGCCAGCCCGGCAACCGGTCAACCGCTGGCCTTCGCCATCCAGACCGGCGACAACTCCGACAACTGCCAGTACAACGAGGTCCGGTGGAACATCGACGTCCTCGACGGCGCCTCGGTCCGCCCGGACAGCGGCGACTACGGCAAGTACGAGGGCGTCATGTCCAAGGACAAGACGTACTACGACCAGTACTACTGGCACCCCGACGGCACGCCCAGTGGCAAGGTCGACGACCTGCCGCGCGCTCGGCACGGCTTCCCGACCGTGCCCGGACTGCTCGACGATTCGCGTCGGCCCTTCCAGGCGGCGGGCCTGAACATCCCGTGGTACACCGCCTTCGGCAATCACGACCAGCTGATGCAGGGCAATTTCCCGGCCAGCACCGGTCTGGCCGCGCTCGCCGTCGGTTCGCTCAAGGTGATGACGCTGCCCCCGGGCATCAGCCAGAACAACCTGGTCTCCACACTCACCAACCTGGCCCTGCTGCCGAGCCTGCTGGTGCTCACGCCCGCGGCCAAGGTGGTCACCGCCGACTCCGCGCGCCGCCACCTCAGCCGCAAGCAGATCATCGAGGAGCACTTCCACACGACGAGCGAGCCCGCCGGCCACGGCTACACCGCGCAGAACCGCTCCTCCGGCACGGCGTACTATTACTTCGACCAGGGTCCGGTCGTCCGCTGCATCGTGCTCGATTCGGTCAACCCGAACGGCTACTCCGACGGCTCCCTGGACAGCAAGCAGTTCGCCTGGCTCAAGGGACTGCTCGCGGCCAGCACCAACAAGGTGGTGCTGATCTTCAGCCACCACACCAGCGGCACCATGTCGAACCCGCTCGTCCTGACCGGACTCGACC
>JASLCW010000201.1 GCA_030151765.1 Marmoricola sp. | reverse complement strand
CGAACTATCCGACCGAGTACATGGCGGCGCTCCTCACCTCGGTGAAGAACGACAAGGACAAGATGGCGATCTACCTCAACGAGTGTCGCCGCATGAAGATCAATGTCCTGCCGCCCGATGTCAACGAGTCGCTGGTCGACTTCGCCGCCGTCGGCCGGGACATCCGCTTCGGCCTGACCGCGGTCCGCAATGTCGGTCTCAACGTGGTCGAGGGGATCATCGCCGGCCGCGAGGAGAAGGGACGCTACGAGACCTTCAGCGACTTCCTCACCAAGGTGCCCGCCCAGGTCTGCAACAAGCGAGTCATCGAGTCCCTGATCAAGGCCGGCGCCTTCGACGACCTCAAGCACCGCCGCCGGGCCTTGCTCGCGGTGCACGAGCTGGCCGTCGACCAGTTCGTCGACATCAAGCGCAACGAGGCGATCGGCCAGGACTCGCTCTTCGGCGAGCTCGAGGACGACGCGGCCGGCGGCTTCGGCCAGAGCGTCGCCATCCCCGAGCTCGACGAGTGGGACAAGAAGACCCTGCTGGGCTTCGAGCGGGAGATGCTCGGCCTCTACGTCTCCGATCACCCGCTCTTCGGAGTCGAGCACATCCTGGCGCAGGTCTCCGACTGCACCATCGGCGAGCTGCTGGCCGACGAGGAGCGCGCCGACAACAGCACCATCACGGTTTCGGGCCTGGTCACCAGCGTGCAGCGCAAGCTCACCAAGCGCGGCGACACCTGGGCGATGGTGACGCTGGAGGACCTGGAGGGTGCGGTCGACGTACTCCTCTTCCCGGCCGCCTATCAGCTGGCCGCGCCGCTGCTGGTTCAGGACGGCGTCCTCACCGTCAAGGGGCGGCTCTCCAAGAGCAAGGAGCAGCCGGAGATCCACGGCCAGGAGGTCTCGGCGCCGGAGCTGCGCGACAGCAGCACCTCCCCGGTCGAGATCTCGATGCCTCTGACCCGGTGCACCCCGCCGGTGATCGAACAGCTGCGCGAGGTGCTGCGCACCCACCCGGGTGTCACCGAGGTGCGGCTGCTGCTGAAGTCGCGCGAATCCACCAAGGTGCTGCGCCTCGACGACCGCCTGCGGGTGGCACCGTCGCCGGCCCTGATCGCCGACCTCAAGCACCTCCTCGGTCCGGGGTGTGTCCGATGAGGCCGGCACCGCGCTTTCCGGGGCTGATCCTCGATCTGGTGCTGGCCGCGGTCGGCTTCGCCGTACTCGGCGTCATCGGTGCGCTGGTGTGGCACCAGGTCGTCGACCTGCCGCATTACACTCGCACCGCCAAGAGCGCCGAGATGGACGGGCTGGGCCTGGAGAACCTCTTCGCGATCAACGGCTGGTTCTGCGTGATCGGCGCGGTGCTCGGGCTGCTCGGCGCCGTCGGGCTCCTGCTCTGGCGTCACCGCGAGCCGGTGTGGGTGCTCGTGGTGAGCGTCTGGTCCAGCATCCTGGCTGCGCTCGTGATGATCCAGCTGGGCGGGGCGCTCGGCCCCGAGAAGCCCGGCGATGCCCTGCGCGGTGCGAAGGCAGGCGCGACGGCCCCGGTCCAGCTGATGCTCCAGGGGGTTCCCAAGGAGTGGTACCGGGACCCCTATCTCTACGCCTGGCCCGCCGGCGCGATCCTCGGCGCCACCCTGGTGCTGCTCTTCGTCAGCCCCCGGTCCACAGCCCCGGCGGAGCCGGTTTCGACAGCACCCGCCGGCATCGCGTAGACTGGTCGGCGACCGATCGGGCACACCGTGTCCGATCCACAAGCGGGGATCTTCGGATCTCCCACCCGCATCGACCGCCACAGGTCGTCGGGTCCGGGTCCGACATCGCGTCGATCGAGGCGCGGTGAGGCTTCCGCTTGTGCGCGGGAGCCTTTTTTCATGGGTGCCCCGGGTCGCGAACACTACCCAGGAGGACACATCAGCACCGAGCTGCGCATCAACGAGCGGATCCGAGTTCCCGAGGTCCGGCTCGTGGGCCCCAACGGCGAGACCGTGGGGATCGTACCGACCGAGCAGGCCCTGAAGCTTGCCCAGGAGGCTGACCTCGACCTCGTCGAGATCGCCCCTCAGGGACGTCCGCCGGTCGCGAAGCTCATGGACTACGGGAAGTTCAAGTACGAGAACGCCCAGAAGGCCCGTGAGGCCCGACGTAACCAGACCAATGTGGTGATCAAGGAGATGAAGCTTCGTCCCAAGATCGACCAGCATGACTACGAGACCAAGAAGGGTCACGTGGTCCGGTTCCTGCGCGCCGGCGACAAGGTCAAGATCACCATCATGTTCCGCGGCCGCGAGCAGCACCGCCCCGAGCTGGGCTTCCGGCTGCTGCAGCGCCTGGCCGAGGACGTCACCGATCTCGGTTTCGTCGAGTCGTCCCCCAAGCAGGACGGCCGCAACATGATCATGGTCCTGGGCCCGCACAAGAAGAAGGCCGACGCCAAGGTCGAGCTCAAGGCCGAGAAGGCGGAGAAGGCCGCCGAGCGCGCCACCGTCGAGGCCGAGGAGCACGCCGAGCGTACGGCGGGCCGCGAGGCCGCCGAGCAGGCCGCCGCCACCAAGCCCGTCAAGGAGCGCCGTCGCAACGAGGCGCTCGACCCCGACATCGATCTCTGATCCGAGTAGAGAAGGAAAACAACCCCATGCCGAAGAACAAGACGCACTCCGGTGCGAGCAAGCGCTTCCGGGTGACCGGTTCCGGCAAGATCCTGCGCGAGAAGGCAGGCAAGCGCCACAACCTGGAGAAGAAGTCCTCCAAGGTGACCCGTCGGATGACCGGCACCGTGGAACTTGCCAAGGCCGACCAGAAGACCGCCAAGAAGCTGCTCGGTCTCTGACCGCTCGCACGTACCACACAAGGAGTAAGAAATGGCACGCGTCAAGCGGGCAGTAAACGCCCAGAAGAAGCGCCGGGTAGTCCTCGAGCGCGCCTCCGGCTACCGCGGTCAGCGTTCGCGCCTGTACCGCAAGGCCAAGGAGCAGGTCACCCACTCGCTGGTCTACAGCTACAACGACCGCC
>JASLCW010000474.1 GCA_030151765.1 Marmoricola sp. | reverse complement strand
GTGTCATAGAACTGTCAAACAGAACCAGAAAGGACCAATTCACTAATTTATGTTATTGCGATATAATATGTTGGTTCGTGTTCATAGCAGTACCCGAGAGTAAGGAAGACACATGACTGTCATCACCCTGTACCCGACCATGTCGTGCCTGGGACAGATCGAGGAGATCCACCGCAAGATGTTGCTCACTCCGACCAGCCTGCGTCAGCTCTTCGGCGACGATGCCGCGCTGCCGATGGCGCTCCGCCCCGGTCGTAAGATCGGCCAGTCGGTGCGACTGGTGCAGACCCGTGAGATGATCATGGTGAAGGACGGCCGGCTGGGCATCTACGTCAAGTACGACGACCTGGTGCGCAGTGCGCAGCTGTGCGGCCTGCCGGGTCGCCACAACGTCGACTTCTCCAAGGTCACGCTCGAGATCCACGCACCGAACGCCTTCGTGGCTGCCTAAGCACCACGTGTGTTCGGCAGAAGAAGCGAGCAGTAACACGAACAGCCCCGTACCTTTGTGGTCGGGGCTTGTTCTTTTGTTGGCGGTAGATAGGCCAGAATAGGGCAAGCGATGTTATAATGAAAGAGTATTAAATTTGCGGACAGTGATAGAGATAAATATTTTTGATGAAAATATTTTCCCCTGTTACTCTCCGCAGCACAAAAAGGAGATTCTATGTCCACCATCAATCCAAGTGGCAAAGAAATTATTAGCGTCAGCACTGAGCTGGCGGGTAAAACGTTGACGCTCGAAGTCAACCGTGTTGGGTTTCGTACGACCGGTAGCGTGTTGGTGCGCTACGGCGATACTGTAGTGCTCGGATCAGCGCAGGTTGGGACGCGACCAGTGGTGCTCGACTATTTCCCGCTTAGCATTGATTACGAAGAGAAAATGTATGCAGCCGGTAAAATCAGCGGGAGTCGCTTTATTAAACGCGAAGGTCGCCCGAGCGATGAAGCGATTTTGATTGGTCGCTTGATTGATCGCCCAATTCGACCACTGTTTCCAAAGGGATATCGTCAAGAAGTGCAGGTAGTAGCGAGTGTGCTGTCGATGGATCCGTCGTTCCGTCCCGATATGGTGGCGATGCTTGCGGCCAGTGCTGCTTTGAGCCTGACTGGTACGCCGTTTGACGGTCCAGTCGCTGGTCTTCGTATTGGCCGTGTCAACGGTGCATTTAAGGCTTTCTTGCCCCCCGAAGAGCGCGAGCAGAGCGATCTTGATTTGGTAGTAGCAGGTATTGAAACTGGTATTACGATGGTTGAAGCAGGCGCCAATGAAGTCAGCGAAGAAGTGGTTGGCGAGGCGCTTGAGTGGGCATTCAACGCGTATCAGCCGATCATTGCCCTGCAGAAAGAACTGATTGCTAAGATACAGCCGGTTGCCCAGGAGTATGAGTTGGTATTGCCGAATGCCGACATTCAGGAGGAAGTCGATCGTTGGGTTGACGGTAAATTCGGCTCAGATATCCGTAAGGACTATCCAGAGCGTAACAATGTAGTCAACGAACTACGATGGGATTTCCATGCGCACATGCGCGAGAAGTTTGGCGAGGAGCGCTACAGCGAAATTCACGATGAATACGATGAGGCGTTTACGATGGCGCTGCACAAGGACGTGCGTCGTGGTATCGTCGAAGAAAACTTGCGCCCTGATGGTCGTAAGCTTGATGAAATCCGTGTACTTTCGAGTGAAGTGGGTGTGTTGCCACGTACACATGGCTCGAGTCTCTTTACGCGTGGTGTGACACAGGGGATGAATATTGTAACTCTAGCGCCATTAAGCTACGCGCAGATGGTCGACACGATGGAGGTGAACGACGGTGAACGACGTTATATGCATCACTACAATGCGCCTGGTTATACGGTGGGCGAAGTTCGCCGTCTTGGATCACCAGGCCGTCGTGAAATTGGTCACGGTTACCTGGCTGAGCGTGCTTTGACGCCAGTCTTGCCGACCGAGGAAGAATTCCCATACGCGATTCGTAGCGTCACCGAAATTATGAGCCAGAACGGTTCGACTTCAATGGCCGCAACCTGTTCAAGCTGTTTGGCGTTGATGGACGCTGGTGTGCCGATCAAACGCCCAGTGAGCGGTATCGCGATGGGATTGATGATGGATGGCGATACGCCGTACATTTTGCATGAAATTGCCGACGCTGAAGACTTTGCGGGTGATATGGACTTCCAGGTGACGGGTACGAGTGAAGGTATCACGGCGATTCAGATGGACATGAAACTCCATGGACTACCAGTCGCTGTACTGAAGCAAGCGATTGAAGGCTCAAAAAAAGGTCGCGCCTTTATTCTTGAACACATGATGACAGTGCTGGCGGCGCCACGTACAGCATTGAGTCCGTACGCACCGCGCATCGAAAAAATTAAGATTAACCCTGACAAAATCGGTGCAGTCATTGGTAAGGGTGGTGAGGTGATTAATAAGATTACTGCCGAAACCGGTGCTGAGATTGACATCAAAGAAGACGGTCTGATTACCGTGGCTGCCAGTGACACCAAGAATATCGAGAAGGCACTCGAGTGGATTCGCAGTCTGACCGAAGAACCAGAGGTTGGTCGTATTTACGAAGGTAAGGTGGTGAGCATCAAAGACTTTGGTGCGTTCGTGAACATCTTGCCGGGGACTGACGGTATGGTGCACATTTCGCAGCTTGCGAACGAGCGTGTAGAGCGAGTTGAGGATGTGCTTGAAATGGGGCAAATCGTTAAAGTGAAGTTGGTCGGTATTGACGAAAAGGGCCGCTTGAGTCTTTCGATCAAGGAACTCACCGAGGAGTAAATTCGGAACGAGCTGCTGCCGTATGGGTGCAGCTATCTGGTATGTTATGGACATGACTACGCCATTTTTAATCTACTTCCTTGGTTTTCCTGGTTCAGGTAAGACAACGTTTGCGCGCCAGTTGGCGCAAGAACTTCACGCTGTCACATTGAATTCCGATGCACTACGCGTTGGTATGTTTGGTTCATTGGAGCGGATCGAAGATATTCGTCGGACGAATACAGCGCGCCTTTATGATGACGTGTTTGGCGCCATGGATTACGCTGCTCATCAGGTGCTTGCAGCGGGGCATGCTGTTATTTACGATGCACAGCAGACCAAGCGTGACAATCGTCGTAATCTCGAACGAGTCGCACATGAGAGTGGGGCGATACCGATCCTTGTCTGGATCAAGACGGATCGTGCAACGGCCTTGCAACGTGGACAAGAACGTCAGGCGCGCGCTGATAGTCATCAATATGATGCCGAGAAAATGGCGTATTTGATTGATCGTTTCGATGACGTGACTGACCTGCCAGAAGCAGATGAAAACCTGATTGAAATCAGCGGAGAAGTGTCATTTGCTGAGCAATATGCAGTATTCCGAACGGCTGCACAGCAACTCGTGTAGAGGGGCATTTGTTATATAGTTACGAAATATGTAATGCCGTTGATTAGATCTGTACAAAATCACTACAGTATGCTATAATATATCTGATACAGTACTCATAAAACAAACACATATGACCTCATTAGAACATTCCACTGCCGGATACGAATCCGCTCTTGAACAATCCTCGGCTCCCGATCCTGAGTTTGAGGCTATTCGCGCGGCATTTGAGGAACGATCGCAGTCGTCAGG
>JASLCW010000183.1 GCA_030151765.1 Marmoricola sp. | reverse complement strand
CGATGCCGCCGACGCAGCCGATCGAGATGGCGATGGCGACCTTGTCGAGCGTCGAGAGGTCGCTGGTGAACCAGCTGCCGATGTGCCCGCCGCTGATCAGGTACATCGCGCCGACGAAGCCGATGTATTGAATCGGCAGGAAGAGATAGGTGATCCAGCGGTAGTACTTGTCGTTCTCCAGTGCCTCGATCGCGTCGTCGGGCGGGTTGGAGCGGTCGAGGCCGGCGATCAGGTCGATCGCGGGGACGACCCCCAGGATGACGATCGGCCCGATCCAGAACCAGCCGCCGAAGCCGGTGTACTTGTAGCCGAGGATCGCGACGAAGGCGAGGCTCGGCACGACCAGGCCGATCAACCAGAGGTAGCGCTTCTTGTCCTTCCACACCTCGGTGGAGCCCTCGGGGACCGTCGAGTTCGGGATCTGGGTGGCGTCCATGCTGGTCATCGTCGACCTCCTGCTTTACAAGTCACACACTTTTGTCAACCGGGGATTTACAAGAAGGTACCCCTTGTAAAGTTCCTTGACAAGGCCCTGCGCTTTGTAAAGTCGGGGAGTTCTCAGGCCAGCCAGAACTCCCCGACCACCTCGGCCCGCTCGCGCAGGTCGGCCCGCGCCTTGAGCTCGCCGACCCGAACCCGGATCCGCACCTCGCCGACACCCATCTCGACCCACCCCGGGCCGACGTCGACCACCCGCCCGCGGATCCGGTACGTCGCCGTGCCCACCGCCGTGATCCCCTCCTGGCCCTCGCCGGGGACGAGATCCGTGTGCGCCACCAGGGAGAGCCGCGCGTGACTCCGCCCGCCGACCCGCAGCCGGACACGCACCTCGGGGAGCGCCCGGGTGATCAGCTCCGCGCCGGCGACGTCGATGACGATGTCGTCGCCCTCGAGCGCGCGCACGTCGTAGCCGCTGCGCCGGCGCCGCATCCAGAGCGCGAAGCCGGCGATCACCAGGAAGCCGTCGGCGATCAGCGCCAGCATCATGAAGCCGTGGCCCTGGATCTCCCCGTCCACACGGTTCTGTCCAGGCGAGCCCGGCACCACCGTGCCGCGGAGCTCACCGCCCTGCCGGGCGACGTCGTACGACGCCTTCACGACCCGCGCCGAGAAGGTGGCCCTGCTCCCGGGCACGCGATAGCGGACGAAGTAGCGCCCCTCGACGACGTCGTACGAGATCACCCGGACGATCGTGTCGCGCCCGTGGGCGTCGAGCTGGCGCGCGACCCAGAGCTCGTGCTCCCAGGGAAAGTTCACAAGGATCGCCAGCACGAGAAGGACCACGACCCGGCGCATGGGCCGAGGTTAGCGAGCCCGTTTGTAGGATGTCTCGACTCATCGCCCCAGAATCACCACAGAGAGGGCGGCACGCATGCCCATCCAGGTCGTCATCCTCGCTGCCGGGCTCGGTACCCGGCTCGGCCGGCCGCACCCGAAGCCGCTGACCCCGTTGACCACGGGTGAGTCGATCATGCGCCGGGCGGTGGACCAGCTGCGGACGGCGTACGGCGACGAGGTCTTCATCACCGCCGTCGTGGGCTTCAAGCTCGACCTCATCATCGAGGCAATGCCGGACATCGGTTTCGTCTACAACGAGATCTACGACTCGACCAACACCTCGAAGAGCCTGCTGAAGGCACTGAGGCTGAGCCAGCCGGGCGGGGTGTTGTGGATGAACGGCGATGTCGTCTTCGACCCGGCGGTGCTGGGCATGATCCGCGAGCACATCGAGGCGGACAAGAGCTTCGTGTGCGTCAACACCGAGTCGGTGGCCGACGAAGAGGTCAAGTACACCCTCGACGAGACCGGCCACATCAAGGAGCTCTCCAAGACCGTGGTCGGCGGTCTCGGCGAGGCGGTGGGCATCAACTACATCGCCTCGGCCGACCGGGCCGCGCTGCTGCGCCGGCTCGAGGAGGCGAGCGACGACGACTACTTCGAGCGCGGCATCGAGCTGGCCATCGAGAAGGACGGCCTCTCCGTCGAGGTCGTCGACATCTCCGCATTCCCGGTCGTCGAGGTCGACTTCGACGAAGACCTGACCCGCGCCAACGAATTCCTCTCCTAGGAGCACCCATGGGCTGGAGTGCCGCGCAACTCCCCGATCTGTCCGGCATCACCGCCGTCGTCACCGGCGCCAACGCGGGGATCGGCTTCCACACCGCACGCGAGCTGGCCGGCCACGGAGCGAACGTCGTACTCGCCTGTCGCAATGTCGCTGCCGCGAACGAGGCCGCCGCCCGCATGTCCGGAACGACGCGCGTCGAGAAGCTCGATCTGGCCTCGCAGCAGTCGGTGCGGGAGTTCGCCGAGCGCTGGGACGGTCCCCTCGACCTGCTGGTCAACAACGCCGGCGTGATGACCCCGCCGAAGTACCGCACCACGGAGGACGGTCACGAGCTGATGTTCGGGACCAACCATCTCGGGCACTTCGCGCTCACCGGCCGGCTGCTGCCGGCGCTGCTCGCCGCGGAGTCGCCGCGCGTGGTGACCGTCGCCTCGATCGCCCATCACCGCGGCACCGACAAGGTGCTCGAGGCGAATCCGGAGAGCGGCTACCACCCGGATCGCTACTACGGGAACTCCAAGCTGGCCAATGTCCTCTTCGCGCGAGCGTTGCATCGCCGCGCCGGCGGCCGGCTCGTCTCGACGGCCGCGCACCCCGGCATCTCCGCGACCGAACTCGTGGCCGACCCCAACGGCATGGGTGCCAACAAGCTGATCAACCTGGCGGCGCCGTACTTCATGCCGGTGATCTTCCAGTCCGCAGCGGCGGGCGCCCGTCCGTCGCTGTACGCCGCCACCGCAGCGGAGCCGGGCTCTTACACGGGTCCCACCAAGCTGCGGGAGACCCGGGGCGCGATCGGCCCTGCCAAGCTGAGCCGCTTCGGTCGCGACGACGAGCTCGGTGACCGGCTCTGGGAGCTGAGCACGGAACTGACCGGGGTCCAGTTCGCGATCTGACCCTTCCGCGACCGATACCCGGGGTATCGTCGGCCGGTGCGGATTCTTGGAACACGTTTCAATCGGTTCAACACCGTCGGGCGGGGACTCGTCGGGGTGGTCGCGGGAGCGACGGCACTCGTCGGCGTAGCGGCCGGGCCGGCGACCGCGTCGGGCAAGGGACACCTCCCCGTCGGACCGCAGAGCGCCCAGGCGCAGCGGGCGGCCGCGGGACCGAAGCTGCTCTCGACGGTGCCCACCGCGCCGATGCCGCCGAAGGTGCCGACCAACCGGTACGCGATGGCACAGGGTTGCTATGCGCTGCAGGCCCCCAACGGTCGCTGGGTGAACCGCACCGGCACGTCGTACGCCGTCGGCGCGGCGACGCTCGCGAAGGCGGTGCCCTTCCACTTCCAGGCGACCGCGCTCGGCCAGTACCTGCTGTACGACGCCCGCAAGTCCTTCCCCACCGCGGGCTCGATCCTCACCGCCGCCTCGGCACCCAGCGAGGCCGGGATCTGGACCGCGAATGCCGGCAAGGGCCGGATCACCTTCCGCAACGGCTCCTCCTGGCTGCACGCCGACGGCTCCGCGCTCACGACCGGAAGCACCGGTTCGGCCTTCCGCCTGCAGCGCACCGGCGGCTGCGCGGCCTGGCCCGAGATCGGGCTCAACGAGACCGGCCGCACCTATCGCGGCACCTCGCCGCTCGCCGAGGTGCGCGGCTACGTCGACGACCACCTGCACATGATGGCCTTTCCCTTCCTGGGCGGCGGCATCCACTGCGGCAAGCCATGGGACCCTTACGGCGTCACCGTGGCGCTCAGGGACTGCCCGGACCACATCGCCACCAACGGGCAGGCGGTGTTGCCGGAGATCATCCTGTCGGGCAAGACCAGCCACGACCCGACGGGCTGGCCGACCTTCAAGGACTGGCCGTCGTACGGCTCGCTGACCCACGAAGGCACCTACTACCGCTGGGTGGAGCGATCCTGGCGCGCCGGGCAGCGGATCCTGGTCAACCTCATGGTCGAGAACGAGGTGCTCTGCGAGATCTACCCCAACATGGGCAATCCCCTCGCCACGATCACCAAGACCTGCAATGACATGTACCAGGTGCGCAAGCAGGCGAAGCTGATGCACGAGCTGGAGAACTACATCGACGCGCAATGGGGCGGACCGGGCAAGGGCTGGTACCGCATCGTCACCTCGCCGGAGCAGGCCCGCACCGTGATCAACCAGGGCAAGCTCGCCGTCGTCCTCGGCACCGAGACCTCGGACATCTTCGACTGCAGCAAGCTCGGTGCGGTGCGTGACATCCTCTCGACCGTCCACCTCGACGCCGGCATCAACTGCAACCAGGCGACCATCGACAAGGGACTCGACGAACTGCACCGCCTCGGTGTGCGCCAGATGGTGATCACCCACAAGTTCGACAATGCCTTCGGTGGCGCGAAAGGCGACGAGGGCTTCAACGGCATCGCCACCAACCTCGGCAACTTCGTGCAGAACGGCACCTTCTTCCACATGGGCGCCTGCGCGAAGGGCCAGCCCGCGGACAACCGGCAGCTCAGCACCACCGACATCCCGCAGCAGGAGCTCCAACAGCTCGGCCTGCTCTTCGGCCCGCTGGCCGCGCTGAACCTCCCGCTGGCGCTGCCGCTGTACCCGCCGGGCAACCAGTGCAACAGCCGCGGGCTCACCCCGCTCGGCGGACAGATGATCCGCGGCATGGCGAAACGACACATCATCGTCGACGTCGACCACTTCGACTCGAAGACCCGGCGCGGTGCGCTCGACCTGCTCGGCCGGCTGAAGTACCACGGCATCATCTCCAGCCACTCGTGGGCGGACAACGAGGCACTGCCGCGGATCTACAAGCTCGGCGGCTTCATCGGGCCGTACGCCGGTGCCAGCGACGGCTTCAGCGGCAAGTGGCAGCAACTGACCAAGATCATGGACGGTCGCTACTACTGGGGTGTCGGCTACGGCGCCGACATGAACGGCCTCGGCGCCCAGGGTCCGCCGAGGTCGGGCAATTCCAAGAACCCGGTGCGCTATCCCTTCAAGGCACTCGGCGGCGTGACCGTGTCCAAGCAGGTCAGCGGCCAGCGGGTCTACGACATCAACAAGGACGGCGTCGACCAGTACGGGCTCTACCCGGACTGGATCCAGGACCTCCGCATGATCAAGGGCAACGCGATCGTCGCGGACATGAGCCGCGGCGCCGAGGCCTACCTGGAGATGTGGGAGCGTGCCGACGGGATCGCCAACGACGCCTGCCGGATGCCCTCGACCCGGAAGAAGGTCAAGGCCTTCACCTCGCTGCGCAAGGGAACCCGGTCGTCCGTCGTACTGAAGAAGCTCGGGCAGCCGCACCTGCGCCGCAACGAGACCTACAGCTACTGCGCGATCCGGCGTACGCCGAAGGGCGTCAAGCGGGCAGATGTTCGCGTGCACTTCCGCAATGCCCGGGTGCAGAAGGTCACTGTCCGCAGGTAGGTTCGCGCCCATGGGTGCGATCATCGAAGCCTCGGGGCTCCGAAAGCAGTACGGCGACAACGTGGCGGTCGACGGCGTCGACCTGAGCGTCGAGGACGGTGCCTTCTTCGGCATCCTCGGCCCCAACGGCGCCGGCAAGACGACCCTGCTGGAGTTGATCGAGGGCATCAGGAAGGCCGACGCCGGCGAGACGACGATCGCCGGCCTGCCGGTGTGGCCACGCAATCCGCAGCTGCTGCCGCGCATCGGTGTGCAGTTCCAGGCCTCGGCCTTCTTCCCGAAGCTCACCACCGCCGAACAGATCCACACCTTCGGCCGCCTGTACGACGCCCCGCCCGCACGATGCGACGCGCTGCTGGAGCAGTTCGGGCTGACCGAGAAACGGGAGACACTGACCGAGAAGCTCTCCGGCGGCCAGGCGCAGCGACTCTCGATCGCCTGCTCGCTGGTGCACGACCCGCAGGTGGTCTTCCTCGACGAACCGACCGCCGCCCTCGATCCGCAGGCGCGACGCAATCTCTGGGATGCACTGCGCTCGATCAACGAGGAGGGCCGGACCGTCGTACTCACGACGCACTACATGGACGAGGCCGAGACGCTCTGTGACCAGGTCGCGATCATGGACCACGGCCGGATCCTCACCTCCGACCGGCCGCGCTCGCTGATCGCGGCGATCGACGCTCCCCACCGGATCACCGTCGACCGCGGCGTCCTGGCCACCGAGATGGCCGCCGCCATTCCCGGCGTCGAAGGAGTGGCCGAGTCCGATGACGCTCTGGTGATGACCACGTCGACACCCGGGCCCGTGCTCGCGGCGCTCGCCGAACGCGAGGCGCTCGACGGGGTCACGGTGGCGGCCGGCACCCTGGAGGACGTCTTCCTCCAGCTCACCGGACGGGAGTACCGGGCATGAGGGGCATGCAGGGCTTCCGGGCACTGGCCTTCGCGCAGTGGAAGGCCTTCCTGCGGGATCGCCAGACCCTCTTCTGGATGATGGCCTTCCCGCTCTTCTTCCTGTTGCTCTTCGGAGCGCTCAACAGCGGTTCGAGCAATGACACCCCCCGGGCCGACGTACTCGCGGTCGGCAAGGTGACCTTCGTCGACAACCTGCCCGCGCCGGCGAAGAAGCAGTGGGACCAGCTCTTCAAGGTCACGCCGAGCTCGAATCGCGATGCCGCCCTGAAGAAGGTCCGGCAGGGCAAGGCCGACGCGATGATCGAGCAGCAGGGCGCCACGCTGGTGCTGCACTATTCCAATGCCGACCAGGTGAAGGCGGCCACCGTCCGCGGCACCATGAGCGCCTTCATCGACCAGGCCAATCTGGCCGCGTCGGGTGCCAAGCCGGTGGTCAGCCTGCACCCGGAGTCGGTCGAGGACAGCTCACTGAAGCCCATCCAGTACCTCACCCCCGGCCTGCTCGGCTTCGCGCTCGCGATGGGCGGCACCTTCGGCGGCGCGATGACCCTGGTCAACTGGCGCAAGACCCAGTTGCTGCGCCGGCTGCGGCTGACCCCGAGCGGATCCGGCGCGATGGTCGCTTCACGGGTCCTGGTGTCGCTGGCCATCGCGACCGCACAGTTCGCGCTCTTCGTCGTGGTCGCCAAGGTGCTCTTCGGCCTCCAGCTCACCGGCTCCTGGTTCCTGGCGCTGCCGCTCGCCCTGTGCGGGATGCTCGTCTTCATGGCGATCGGCCTGATCGCCGGCGCGATCTCGAAGACTGAGGAGGCCGCGTCGGGCCTGGCGAACCTGATCGTGCTGCCGATGTCCTTCCTCGGCGGCGCCTTCATCCCGCTGGACGTGGCGCCGGACTGGCTGCGCAAGGTGGCCGACTTCCTCCCGATGGGTCACCTGACCGAGGGCATGTCCGACCTGATGGTGCGGGGCATGGGCGCGTCGGCCGTCGTAGCGCCGATGGCGATCCTGCTCGGCTTCGCCGTCGTCTTCACGGCGATCGCCGCGAAGCTCTTCCGCTGGGAGGACTGACCTCTCTCCCCAACGCCGAGACCCCACCCAAATGCATTCTCAACCTGCCGAGACCCCACAGAAATGCATTCTCAAGTGGGTGAGACCCCACGGGAATGCATACGTAATGCATTTGCGTGGGGTCTCGGCGGCCTCGTGATGCATTTGCGTGGGGTCTCAGGGCTCTTTTGGTGCATTTGCGTGGGGTCTCAGCGTGATGAGGGGTTGGGACCGATCCCCAGGGCGATGACGAGTTCGCCGACGGCGACCGGGTCGTTGAGGCGGTCGCCGAAGAGTTCGCGCAGCTGGCCCATCCGGTACCGGACCGTCTGCGGGTGGATGAAGAGTGCCTCCGCCACCGCCTCCCGGCGACCCTGGCAGAGCAGCCAGGCCCGCAGCGTCTCCTCGAGCTTGGCCCGGCTCGCGGGCTTCTGACCGGCGAGGGGTGCGAGCGCCCGGGCCTGCAGGTCGGCGAGCGCGCGCTCGTCCGCGCGGCGGACCAGTTCGACCAGATGCTCCTCGGTGTCGATCGTCTCCGTACGCCGGCCGAGGATCAGCCGGGCCCGGACGGTACGCCGGAAGGAGTCGCCGGCATGCAGCCACTCCGTCGTCGGGCCGATGATCGCCCGGTCCTCGCGCAGCACCCGCCGCAGCACCCTGCGGGTGGAGTCCGGGATCAGCAGCGCGGCCAGATTGCCCGACTCGGCGAGCCCGGGGAGGTCACCGGCGAGGACCAGCGCCCGGCTGCCGGCCGCACCGAGCGTCGTCGTCACCGCACGAAGCCGCGCCGTCGGGAGCAGCACCGCGGTCAGCGTCTCCGGAGGCTCCCACTCGGCACGCCGCGCCGCCGCCAGCAGTACGTCGGGCTCGGCGCCCTCGATCAGCAGGCCGGCCAGTCGCTCGAGCAGGCGCTGCCGAACGCGGCCGGTGGTCTCGAGTTCGTCGCTGTGCCCGGCGACGCTCACCGCGGAGAGGTCGTCGATGTAGGCGAAGACATTCTCGGCGAAGACCATCACGCGCTCGGCGGACATGCCGCTGGCCACCGCCGGCTGCGCGAGTTCGTGCCAGGCGACCCGGGCGCCCACGCGGTACGCCGACAGCAGCGCATCCATCGTGCGTCCCGAACGGGCCTCGCCGCGGCCGAGGTTGTAGGCGCCCTGACGGACCATCCCCGAGGTGTCCTGCTCGGTCGAGCGGGAGGCGTCGACCTCGCTGAGGAAGCCGTCGAGGGCGAGGCCGACCGCGTCGCGGATGGTGTCGCCCATCGGGCCCGCGAAGGCGCGCGAATAGCTGGGGACCTCGGCGACGACCGCCTGGACGACCGCATCGGCCACCTGCGGCAGCGCCGCACGCATGGCGCCGACGGCGCGGGCACTGAAGCGGAGTTGCCCCTGACTGCCGGACATTTATCACCTGCGAACAAAAGAGATGGAGAGATTCACGTTCTGCGGCCATGAGTTTACGCCCTCCTGTCAGTCAGGATGGCCGTATGAGCGAGCGAAGGGTTGGACGCCAGTCTCAGGTCCGACACCGAGGGACGAGGTGACGGACATGAGCGCGACCGACGTACGGCCCACACCGCGGGCCGAGGCACGCCCCCTGCGACACCGGCTGACCCGGTTCGTCGAGGCCGCGACCACGCCGCTGCTGCCCGCGGACTATCTGGACCTCTTCGCGCCGTTGCGCAGCGGCGCCGACCTGCGCGCCCGTGTCGTCGAGGTGCACCCCGAGACCGCCGACGCCGCCACCCTCGTGCTGAAGCCGGGCGCCGACTGGGCCGGTCACGTGCCCGGTCAGTACATCCGCATCGGCGTCGATGTGGACGGCATCCGCCAGTGGCGCGCCTACTCGCTGACCCACGGACCCCGCCGCGACGGCCTGATCTCCATCACGGTCAAGGCCGTGCCCGAGGGCGTCGTGAGCAATCACCTGGTGCACCGCTGCCAGCCGGGCACGATGGTGCA
The DNA here is from genome assembly GCA_030151765.1 of Marmoricola sp. Lineage (GTDB taxonomy): Bacteria > Actinomycetota > Actinomycetes > Propionibacteriales > Nocardioidaceae > Marmoricola. The sequence continues at coordinate 627 of JASLCW010000183.1, read as the reverse complement.
TCTGGAGCAGGCGGCCGGTGAATTCGTACTGCCGAGCGCCAGCCGCAAGCTCCTCTTCATCACCGCCGGCTCGGGCATCACCCCGGTGATCGGCATGCTGCGGAACCTCTTCCCGGTCACTGACTCAGGCGTGCTCCACCTCCGTCGCAGCGCGGACCTCGACATCACCGTCCTGCACGTCGCTCCCTCCGCGCCGGAGTCGATCTTCATCGACAACCTCGAGGAGCTCGCCGCGACTGATGCGATCAGGTTGATCGCCCGGTACGACAACGTCCACGGCGTGCTCGACCTCACCGAGCTCGAGGCCCTCGTGCCCGATCTTCACGAGCGCACCACGCTGGCTTGTGGTCCGGCCGGCCTGCTCGACGCACTCGCGCGTCACCACGAGGAGCGCGGACTGGACCTGCAGACCGAGCAGTTCCGGCCGACCCTGATCGAAGCCGGCGAGGGCGGCACGGTGACCTTCGGTCGTACCGGCTCGACCGTCGACGCCGATGGCGCGACCCCGATCCTCGACGCGGGCGAGGCGGCCGGCGTGCTGATGCCCTCGGGCTGCCGCATGGGCGTCTGCTTCGGCTGCGTCGTACCCCTGAAGTCCGGTGCCGTGCGCGACCTGCGCAATGGCGA
>JASLCW010000082.1 GCA_030151765.1 Marmoricola sp. | reverse complement strand
CGCTCGCGACCGAGTCGTGGCTCTCGGCGGCCTCCTTCCAGGAGACCACCCGGGTGCTCACCGACGCCGCCATCAACGGCAAGTCGGACTCGCTGCGCGGCCTCAAGGAGAATGTCATCATCGGTAAGTTGATCCCGGCCGGTACCGGCCTGGAGCGCTACCGGAACATCCGGGTCGAGCCCACCGAGGAAGCCCGCGCGGCTGCCTACTCGGTCACCGGCTACGACTCCTACGGTGACGACTACTTCGGCGGCGGCCAGACGGTCGCTCTCGACGACTTCGACTTCGGCTCCTACCAGAGCTGAGTGCAGTCACCTCAGAAGGGCGCTCTCGGCGACAGCCGGGAGGGCCCTTCTGTGTCATGGTGGAGACATGGGAGACAGGGACATCCTCAAGGCGGACGAGATCGCGACGATGGGGCTGGCCGACTGGCGCACCCTGCAGTCCAAGTTGCATGCCCGCTTCCGGACCGGGGACTTCGCGACCGGGCTGAAGCTGGTCGACGCGATCGGCGCGGTGGCGGAGGAGATGAACCACCACCCCGACATCGACCTGCGCTACACGCATGTCCAGATCGCGCTGATCAGCCACGACGTGGGCGGCAAGACGGAGCGCGACGTACGCCTGGCTCGCCGGATCAGCGAACTGGCCGCGGAGCTCGGGGCGACCGCCGAGCCGGACGGGCTGACGCTCGTCGAGCCGGGCCTGGACACCTGGAACTCCGAGGAGGTGCTGCCCTTCTGGAGGGCCGTCCTCGGTACGCCCGAGAACGATCGCGGCGAGGTGATCGACCCGTTGGCGCTGACCCCGACGGTCTGGTTCCAGGAGACCGATCGACACGACACCCCGCGGCAGCGCTGGCACTTCGACGTCTGGGTGCCGGTCGACCAGGCGCAGGCGCGCATCCTCGCCGCCGTCGCCGCCGGTGGTTCCGTCGTCGACGACTCCGAGGCACCGAGTTTCACCGTCCTCGCCGATCCCCAGGGCAACCGGGTCTGCATCTGCACCCACCACGGTCGCTGAGTGCGATAGTCCAATACGCCTCGCACCGGTTCGAGCCGAATTTCGGTGCCGCGCGTATTGGACTATCGCGACGCTGAGACAATGGCTTGGTGACTTCAGTGACGCGGGCCGACGTACTCGTCGTGGGGGCCGGACCGGCGGGTTCGGCGGCGGCGACGTGGGCGGCCCGCGCGGGTCGCGAGGTGGTGCTCGCGGACGCCGCCGTCTTCCCCCGGGACAAGACCTGCGGCGACGGACTCACTCCCCGCGCCATCGGTGAGCTGAAGCGCCTCGGCCTCGACGACTGGGTGCGTTCGCACACGGCCAACCAGGGTCTGCGCGCGCACGGCTTCGGGCAGGTGCTCGAGCTGCGCTGGCCCGGTGGCAGCCTGCCTGACTACGGCTCGGCGGTGGCCCGCACCGAACTCGACGACCACCTGCGCACCCACGCGCTGAAGGCCGGAGCGATCGGTGTCGACGGCGCCCGCGCGGTCGACGTACGACGGGAGGGCGCCCGGGTCGCGGCCGTCGTCTTCAAGCGCGGCGACGAGACCTTCGAGATCGCGTGCGATCGGCTGATCGTGGCGGACGGCGTACGATCGCCGCTCGGCAAGGTGCTCGGCCGCGAGTGGCACCGCGACACCGTGTACGGCGTTGCCGGCCGCAGCTATGTCGATTCCGCGATGTCGCAGGATCCGTGGATCAGCAGTCACCTCGAGCTGCGTGACGAGGATGGCAGCCTGCTCTCCGGCTATGGCTGGATCTTCCCGCTCGGCGACGGCCAGGTGAATCTCGGAGTCGGCACCCTGGCGACCGACAGGCGGCCCGCGTCGTTGGCGCTGCGACCGCTGATGCAGCACTACGCGAAGCTGCGGCGCGAGGACTTCCAGCTCAGCGGCGACATCCGGATGCCCACCAGTGCGCTGTTGCCGATGGGCGGTGCGGTCAGCAACGTCGCCGGCGCCAACTGGGCCCTGATCGGCGATGCGGCGGGATGCGTCAACCCGCTCAACGGCGAAGGCATCGACTACGGCCTCGAGACCGGTCGGCTCGTCGTGGAGCTGCTCGACGGCGACCTGGCCGCCACCTGGCCGGCGTACCTGCGCGACCACTACGGTGAGGCCTTCTCCATCGCGCGCCGTCTCGCCGGGATCGCCACCAATCCGAAGGTCGTCTCCGCCCTCGGCCCGGTCGGCATGCGCAGCGACTGGCTGATGACGCTCGCGCTGCGCTGGATGGGCAATCTCGTCACCGACGAGGACCGCGACCGCGCCGCCCGGGTGTGGCAGTGGGCCGGACGTCGTTCGGTACGACGGGATGCGCGCCCGCCCTTCAGCTGACGGGTCATAAGGTCGGGGCATGTTCCTCGACGCGCGATTCGATCCGCCACGACGCCAACGAGTCGCGGCGTACGCGGTGATCGTGCGCGGTCACGATGAGGACCGCGAGATCCTGCTCTCCCGGCTGGCGCCCTATCTGTCGGCCGAGGAGTGCTGGACCCTGCCTGGCGGAGGAGTGGACTTCGGGGAGCATCCCCGTGATGCGGTCGTACGCGAGGTGTACGAGGAGGCCGGGCTGCGCGCGGGTGTGGGTGAGACCGCATGGATCGACTCGGCGCGCCGGATCACCACGGATCCGACAGTCGAACGGACGGACATGCATTCGGTGCGGATGGTCTTCGAGGGCCGGGTGCCCGACGACTCACCGGCTCCTCGAGTCGTCGAGGTCGACGGTTCGACCGTCGATGCCCGCTGGCATCGGGTCGACGATGTCCGCTCCGGAGCCGTGCCGACGATACCCATGGTCACCGCCGCGCTCGAACACCTGACACCGCGTCGACGCCAGCGCCTCTCCGCCTACGGCGTGGTCCGCCGGGGCGAGGAGATCTTGCTGACCCGGATCTCTGCCCGTGGCCATCGCCCGGGCGCATGGACGCTTCCGGGTGGCGGCGTCGATCACGGCGAGTCGCCGGCCGATGCCCTGGCCCGTGAGCTCGCCGAGGAGACCGGCCTGGCGGGTGACATCGGTCCCTTGCTCGGCGTACACGACGTGCATTTCGTGGGCCGTGCCCCCGACGGAGAGGTCGAGGACTTCCACGGCGTCCATCTCCTGTACGACGTGTCCGTCGCCGCCGATGCCGAGCCGAGGGTCGTGGAGCTCGACGGCACCACCGACGCGGTGTCCTGGATCCCGGTCGCCGACGTCCACTCCGGCGCGATCAGTGTCCTCGAGGTCGTACACGAGGCGCTCTGGTCTGGGTCGAGTGCCTGAGGACGCGCTCGAGCGCGTCCTCAGGCACTCGACTGCTCAGCCGACCTGGGGGAGTCCGGCCAGAGAGGCACGCAGGTCGTCGTCGGACAGGGGGTCGTTCTCCAGGCGGCCGCCGAGGTAGCTCTCGTACGCACCGAGTTCGAGCAGACCGTGGCCGGAGAGGCCGATCACGATCACTGGCTCGGTCCCGCTCTCCTTGGCCGCGAGCGCTTCGCGACGTGCCTGGGCAAGAGCGTGCGAGGACTCCGGTGCCGGGACGATGCCCTGGGTTCGCGCGAACTCGACGGCTGCGGCGAAGCACTCCTCCTGGTGCAGGGCGGTCGCCTCCACCAGGCCCTCGTGCACGACGTGGCTGACCAGCGGCGCCATGCCGTGATAGCGCAGGCCACCCGCATGGATGGGCGAGGGCACGAAGTCGTGACCGAGCGTGTACATCTTCATCAGCGGGGTCAGGCCGGCGGTGTCGCCGAAGTCGTACTCGTAGACACCGCGCGTCATCGTCGGGCACGAGGCCGGCTCGACGGCGAGCAGCCGCGGGCTCTGGTTGCCGTGCAGCTTCTCCCGGAGGAAGGGGAAGATCAGGCCGGCCAGGTTGGAGCCGCCGCCCGCGCAGCCGACGACCAGGTCCGCACCGGACTCGTCGGCCTTGGCGAGCTGCCGCACGGCCTCCTCGCCGATCACGGTCTGGTGCAGCAGCACGTGGTTGAGGACCGATCCGAGCGCGTACTTGGCGCCCTCGTCCTGCGCGGCCAGCTCGACGGCCTCGGAGATGGCGATGCCGAGCGAGCCCGGGTGCCCTTCCTCGAAGGCCTTGCCGGACTCGGTCATCCGTGAGGGCGAACGATGGACCTTGCCGCCGAAGACCTCGATCAGGGTGCGTCGCTGGGGCTTCGTGTCGTACGACGCCCCGACCTGCCAGACCTCGCACTCGAGACCGAAGAGGGAGCAGGCATAGGACAGGGCGGTGCCCCACTGTCCCGCCCCGGTCTCGGTGGTCAGCCGGGTCACGCCGTTGAGCGCGTTGTAGTAGACCTGCGGGACCGAGGTGTTCGTCTTGTGCGAACCCGCCGGGGAGACACCTTCGTACTTCACGTAGATGCGGGCCGGCGTACCGAGGGCCTTCTCCCAGCGGTGCGCGCGGATCAGCGGCGACGGGCGGTACTGCGCGTAGACCTCGCGCACCGGCTCCGGGATGTCGATGTAGCGCTCGGTGCTGACCTCCTGGGCGATCAGCTCCGGCGGGAAGAGCGCGGCCAGGTCGTCGGGGCCCACGGGCTGGTGGGTGCCGGGGTGCAGCGGCGGGGGCGGCGGCGTCGGCAGATCCGCGGCGATGTTGTACCAGGCGGTCGGCTGCTCGTCGGGGTCGAGCGTGAAAACGGTCTCGGACATGGAGGCTCCTCGGGAAGGGGCAGGCTGTGTCGTGCCTCACCCTAGAGGGGCCTACCGTGGGCTTCATGACCGAGACCGTTTTCACGTACGGCGCCCCGGCGCTCAAGTTCGGCAGCGGCGCCAGCGACGAGATCGGCTTCGACCTCAGCCAGTACGACGTCCGTCGCGCACTCGTCATCACCGACCCGGGCGTTGCCGCGACGGGTCATCCGGCTCGTGTGGCCGAGCAGCTTGCCGGCTTCGGGATCGAGGCGGCGGTCTTCGACGGCGTTCACGTCGAGCCGACGGATGCCTCGCTGGAGCAGGCGATCGCGCACGCGAAGGCGACCGGCCCGTGGGACGCCTTCGTCGCGGTGGGCGGCGGCTCCGCGATCGACACCGCCAAGGCGGTCAATCTGCTGACCACCAACGAAGGCGAGTTGATGGACTACATCAACGCCCCGGTGGGCAAGGCGCGAGCTCCTCGCCATCCGCTCAAGCCTCTAGTGGCGGTGCCGACGACCACAGGCACGGGCTCGGAGTCGACAACGATCTGCGTGCTCGACGTACTCGCGCAGAAGGTCAAGACCGGCATCAGCCATCCGCGGCTGCGGCCGACCCTTGCCGTGGTGGACCCGACGCTGACGCTCACCCAGCCGGCCGGTGTGACGGCGGCCTGCGGCATGGACATCCTGTGCCACGCCCTGGAGAGCTACACCGCCCGCGCCTTCGACTCCTATCCGCGCAAGACGCCGGAGCAGCGGGTTCCCTATTGCGGCGCCAACCCGATCGGCGACATGTGGTCGGAGAAGGCCATGACCCTGTTGGCGGCCGCCTTCCGTACCGCGGTGCATCACGGTGACGATGTCGAGGCACGCGAGCAGATGGCGCTGGCCGCGACCTTCGCGGGCATGGGCTTCGGCAATGCCGGCGTCCACATCCCACACGCCAATGCCTACCCGATCGCGGGACGGGTCCGCGACTTCCACCCGGACGGCTATCCCGACGACGAGCCGATGGTGCCGCACGGGATGGCCGTCTCACTCACCGCGCCGGAGGCCTTCCGCTGGACCTTCGAGGCCTCGCCGGAGCGGCACGTCCGGGCGGCGGCGCTGCTGGCGCCGGGTCATGAGTACGCCGGCCCCGACGCCCTGCCCGGTGTACTCGCCGACCTGATGCGCGACATCGCCATCCCCAACGGGCTGGGCGCGGTCGGCTACGGCGAGGCCGACGTCGACGATCTCGTCGAGGGCACCATGAAGCAGCAGCGCCTGCTGGCCACGGCTCCGCGTGCGGTCACCGAGGACGATGCCGCCGCGATCCTGCGCGGTTCGCTCGAACTGTGGTGAATCAGCTGCAGGCGCGATAGCTCGCGGTGACAGTTCGGATCTTCCTGATCGTCTTGCCGTGCTTCTTCCGCACGGTGGTGATGGTGGTCCTGACCGTCGCGGCACTGTCGTCCGCCAGGGCGAGCGGGATGGGCCGGTTGCGGAAGCCTGACCTGATCGTCCGCACACGGTGCCCGTTGACGCTGACGACCGCCTTCTTGATCGTCTTGGCCAAGGATGTGCTGTCGGTCAGCCGCAGTGCTGCGTTGTGAGCGGCGCAGTCGCGGCCGGCGGGGTAGGCGACATAGGGCTTCGCCGTACCGGCCGGTCCGGAGGTGCGGATCCCGGGCTTGGTGAAGGTTGCGGTCAGCGTGCCGCTGGCGGTCAGCGGCTGGCCCAGTTCCCCGAGCGTGTTGGCCTCGAGATAGCCCGTGTAGGCCCCGGCAGGCAGGTAGACCGAGCCGGCGATGTCGTAGTTGAGGGCGTTGTTGTACAGGTCGATGTACTTGTTGCCATCGGTCTCGATGTCGAAAGTGCTGTAGACATTCCCGCGAGCGAGCAGGGTGGCATCGAGCCACATCGGTTGAGTCAGGGTGAAGCTGAATTCCATCTTGGTGTCGATGTAGCTCTCCGCGAGCTGGCATCCGGGTGGGTTCCGCGATTGCGTGATGCTGGCCCGGCCTGAGTAGGCCAGTGAGATCTTCGACGGGTTGGCGCCTTGCGCGCCTAGTGATCCGGTGGCGCGTTGGGAGTAGGTCAGCTTCGTGTAGTCGGTGGCGTCGGCGGAGACCGTCGAGACATAGGACTGCTCCACGGTGTGACCGGCGCCGTCCGTCGGTACGGCGGCATTGCTCGGCGTCGTCCCGTCGATGCTGACACTGCAGATGCCGGTGTTCGCATTGGTGCCGGCGTGGAAGACCCAGTCCGCACTGCTGTACGGCGACACGGCGGTTGCGCTGGGCGTGATGCTGGTGCTCGCTACGAAGGCGATCGACACTAGTGATCCGAGTGTCAGGATGATCGGTCAGTTGCAGGCGAGGTAGCTCGCGTTGACGGTGCGGGTTCCCTTGCCCTTGATGGTGACGGCTGCCTTGAT
>JASLCW010000074.1 GCA_030151765.1 Marmoricola sp. | reverse complement strand
TGTAGATGCCGTTGCGCTCGGTCATGATGAAGCGCTTCATCTTCGGGTTCCAGCGACGGGTCTGGTGACCGAAGTGCACGCCGCTCTCGAGGAGCTGGCGCATGGTGACGACTGCCATGGTGTTTCCTTCGTTGTGTGCACGGGCACGCTCGCGCGCGCCGTACGGTGTTTTCAGTTGGTCCGCGACAGCTGGCGCTGTCACCCTGACGCCTGGCGCGGCCCGACCCGGCCGGCCCGGGAGCCGGTGGGACTGAGGGCACATGCCCCGGACGAAGGTCCGGGAAGCAGACGTGCGAAGTCAGCTCCTTAAGGGAGCTGCTGCTCGGTACTCTACCGGTCGCCCGGGATGGCCACCAAATGTCCACAGCCCGGCTCGTCCGGAGGTTGTCCACAGGCTCGGGCGATCGCACTCGTCGGGCCTGCGGCGTACGGCGAGGGTGGCGACATGAACCTCGTCGCCTTGCTGCTCGCCACGCTGAATGTCGCCGGCCCGCTGGCGGCCGCGTCACCACCACCCGCACGGCCGACGGTCCTCGTCGGCGTGAGGCAGTCGGTGGCCCCTCGCGGCGTCTGGCCGCTGCCGCCACCCCATCCGGTACGCCGCGGCTTCGCCCCTCCCTCGACGACCTGGGGTGCCGGTCACCGCGGCGTCGACCTGGGCGGCAGGCCCGGCATGCCGGTGCGCACGGCGCTGGCGGGCACGGTGACCTTCGCCGGCATCCTGGCCGGCCGCGGCGTGGTCGTCGTGGGCCACGGCGAGCTCCGGACCACCTACGAGCCGGTCGTGGCCTCGGTCACGGTCGGCGACCGGCTCTCGGCGGGAGACACGATCGGACGGCTGACCCTCGTGCAGAGTCACTGCTTCCCCGAGGCCTGCCTCCACTGGGGCCTGATCCGGGGCACCACCTATCTCGATCCGCTCCAGCTGGTCGGCGGTGGTCCGGTCCGGTTGCTGCCGATGCGCCGATGACCCTCAGGCGCGCGGATGGGCGAGCTTGAAGGCCTGACGCAGCCGGTCCGTGGTGACGTGGGTGTAGGTCTGCGTGGTTGCCAGGGAGGCGTGGCCGAGCAGTTCCTGGACGGTACGCAGATCGGCACCGCCCTCGAGGAGATGAGTGGCCGCGGAATGCCGAAGGCCGTGGGGGCCCAGATCCGGCGCGCCGGGCACCTCGCGCAGTCGTCGATGCACCAGCTCGCGCACCGCTCGCTGATCGATGCGGCCGCCGCGGGCGCCGACGAAGAGTGCGGCACCGGCACCAGGGGCGACGACACCCACCCGGCCCTCTGTGCCGGTGTCGAGCCAGCGGGCGAGGGCCCGCTCGGCCGGCAGGCCGTAGGGCACGGTCCGCTCCTTGCGGCCCTTGCCGAAGACCCGGACCACCCGCCGGGAACGGTCGAGGTCGTCGATGTCGAGCGCGCACAACTCCCCCACCCGGATGCCGGTCGCATAGAGAAGTTCGAGGATGGCCAGGTCCCGGGCAGCCAGCGCACCGCCGTCGGCCAGCAGCGCGGCCGCCCCGTCGAGCAGTTCCCGGGCCTGCGCCTGGTCGAGGACCCCGGGCAGTGCCTTGTGCGCCCGGGGATTGGCCAACTGAGCGCCCGGGTCGGTGGCGGCCCTGCCGGTGCGCAGCGCCCATCCGGTGAACACCCGCACGGCCGTCGCCCGCCGCGCCATCGTGGAGCGTGACTTGCCGAGTGTCTGCTGCTTGGCCAGCCAACTCCGCAGTGTCCTCAGGTCGATGGTGCCCAGGTCGTCGTGCCCGAGAGCCGCGGCGTGCTCGAGCATGCCGACGACATCGTTGAGATAGGCGCGAACCGTGTGCGGGCTCAGGTCTCGCTCCGAGATGAGGTGTCGCTCGTAGTCGGCGAGCGCCCGCGCCATCGCTTCGGGCAGCACCGGCTCGTCCATGCCATCAGCCTACGAGAGCCGAGCCTCAGGAGGCCGCAAGCCGGCTCAACTGCCAACCGGTCGGTCCGGCGGAGACCAGTTCGACGTGAACCAGGGCGTCAAGAGCCTCGGCAACGGTGGCCGGAGACAGGCCGGCCGTGTGGGCGATGCTGGCCAGGCCCGCCGGTCTGGTCGCGGGTACGGCGTCGAGCACCTGGCGTTGCTCCGTGCTGAGGCGGTCGCGAGGCCTCTCGGGTCCACGGAGGACCGGCAGGGTCGCCTCTCCCATCGGGGCGAGCGCCTCGACGACCTCCGCCCCCCGGGTGACCAGCAGTGCTCCCCTGCTTCGGATCAGTTCGTGCACCCCGGCGGAGGCCTCGCTGCACACCGACCCCGGAAGGCCCATCACCGTGCGGTTGATCCCCTCGGCCCAGTTGGCGGTGTTGAGGGCACCGCTGCGGATCGCGGCCTCGACCACGACCGTGCCCTGGGTGAGCGCGGCGATGATCCGGTTGCGGGCCAGGAAGCGGATCTGCATCGGGGCCGCACTCATCGGCGCCTCGGAGACGATCAGGCCCTCCGCGCCGATGCGCTGGATGAGCTCCTCGTTGGCCCGCGGGTAGACCCGGTTGACCCCGCAGGCAAGGACGGCGACCGTGCGGCCCCGGCCGGCCAGCGCTCCCCGGTGCGCCCAGGCGTCGATGCCGATGGCGGCCCCGGAGACCACGGTGAAACCGGCCGCACCGACGTCCGCGGCCAGCGCAGCCGCGAGTTCGGAACCGTAGGTCGTGCACGAGCGGGAGCCGACCACCGCAACCGATCGGTCAACGGCGTCGGCGAGACCGGCCGGGCCGCGCACCCACAGGCCGATCGGCATGCCGCCCCGTTCGTGGAGGACGGGCGACTCGACGAGATCGCCGAGTCGCTCCGGCCACTCCGGGTCACCGGGAACCAGATAGCGGGCGCCGACTCGCTCGGCGAGGTTCTGCTCCCGGTCGAGGTCGAAGCGAGCCAGCCGCGAAGCCAGCGCCCCGGCGAGCTCAGTGCCTCCGGAGCGCAGCCGGTCCACCACCGCTTCCGCGCCGAAGCCGGCCACGGCACCCAAGAGCGCCGGATGCCCGGGCTCGCCGACGCCCGTGAGGATCATCCGGGCACGACGCTCCCCCGCGCTCATCCGGCTGCCCTCGTCACCGTGCTCAGGTCGAGTGGCAGACCGCGACGCAGCCGCAGGGCCGTGGTCAGCTCAGGCAGCCCCGGCCGGTCGAGCCCGGCAAGGTCGGCGAGGGTCCAGCACAACCGATGGACCCTGACCACGCCGCGCTGGGTGAGGCGGCCGTTGACCAGGGCCTCCTCGAGCGCGCCGGTTGCGGGACCGGCCAGCGGATAGAGCCGCTTCAGGACCGGTCCCGGGACATGTCCGTTGAGCCGCCACTCGACATCGCGGAAGCGTTGCGCCTGCCGATCGCGTGCCTGCGCGACGCGCTCGCCGACCACGGCCGACGACTCCGGCGCCGCGAAGGCATCGGTCAACTCGTGGCGGCGTACCGGCTCGACGTGGCGGGTGATGTCGATCCGATCGAGGATCGGTCCGCGCACCCGCCTCCGGTAGTTGCGCCGTGCCAGCTCGCCGCAATCGCACTGGTGATCCCGGTTGGTCGGCGAGTACTCCCCGCACGGACAGGGATTGGCGCCGAAGACCACCAGCGCCCGCGCCGGGTAGACGGCATCGGCCTCACCCCGCGAGATCCGGATGACGCCGCTCTCCAGCGGCTCGCGGAGCGCGTCGATCACGTCGGCGCGGAAGAGCGGGAACTCGTCGAGCAGGAGCACACCGAGGTGAGCCTTGCTCACCTCGCCTGGTCGCACCCGTCCGCTACCGCCGCCCAGGATCGCGGCCCGGGAGGCCGAGTGGTGCGGTGCCCGGAAGGGCGGTGTCGTCATCACCGGAGTGCCCGGCGGCAAGGCCCCGGCGAGCGAATGGACGGCCGTGAGCTCGAGCGCCTCGTCGCGGGTGAGCGTCGGCAGGATGGTCGGCAGCCGTTCGGCGAGCGTCGTCTTTCCCGATCCCCTCGGTCCGCTCAACATCAGGTGATGTCCGCCGGCGGCGGCCACCTCGAGCGCGAAGCGCGCGTCTAGCATGCCGTGCACATCGGCGAGGTCGACGGGCTCGGCCGGGTCACGGTCCAGCCAGGAGAGCAGCGGTGCCGAGACGAGCGGCTCCACAGGTGGAGCCTCCGGGAGCGGCTTTCCGCACAGAGCGGCGATCACCTGCCGCAGCGAACGGGTGCCGTGCACCTCGACGCCATCGACCATGCGGGCCTCGTCGACCTGCGGCTCGGGCACGTAGACCGTGTGGATTCTCCGGGCCGCTGCCGCCATCACCATCGGGAGCACGCCGGGCACGCAACGGATCCGGCCGTCGAGGGTCAGCTCCCCGATCAACGCGGTGTCGTCGAGACGCTCGCGGGGGAAGTCGTCGTCGCTGGCGGCGAGGACCGCCACCGCGATGGCGAGATCGAAATGCGGGCCGTGCTTGGGCAGATCCGCGGGTGAGAGCAGGATCGTGATCCGTTTGGTCACCGGCCAGTCGAATCGGCTGTTCTGCACGGCCGCACGACACCGGTCGCGGGATTCGTTGATCGCGGTGTCCGGCCGGCCCACCAGCACCGCGGCGACGAGGCCATTGCTCACATCGACCTGGACGTCGATGACATGCCCGATCGCGCCCTCGAGCGACACCGTGTGCGCGGTCGCCCACATCAGCCGACTCCGGCCACGTGGTTGATCACCGCGGCACCGCGCCGCGGCTGCACGATGCCCACCATGTCCACCCGGACATCGCCGGCCCGGACGCCGCGGGCGAGCATCCACTGCGCGGCCAGCCTCCGCAGCCGTGCGAACTTGGTGGCGTCCACCGCCTCGAGTGGATGGCCGCCGATGGCACTGCTCCGGGTCTTCACCTCGCAGATCACCAGCACATTGCCGTCACGCAGGACCAGATCGATCTCGCCGTCGCGGCATCGCCAGTTGCGGTCCAGGAGCACCATCCCCTCCTGCTCGCGCAGATAGCGCGCGGCGAGATCCTCGCCGTAGCGCCCGAGTGCCTGATTGCGTGCCGCTGTCATGCATGGAAGCCTGCGTCGCCACCCCCGTCCGGGGATGAACGGGGAGAAGGCGCTGTGGACAACCGCGTCGAATGAGCGCCTGTGGACGCGAAAGGGACTTTTCGGCGGCTTCGGCTACCGGGAGAGGTAGGGCCTCGCCGGCGGCAGGCCGGCATTCTTCTCCTGCGTGTACGACGAGCTCAGCGTGGCGTTGTTCCCCGAGAAGGTCAGGTCGTTGACCACGATCAGCGAGTCGAGCGCCGCCCCGGTGCCGTTGCCCCGGTAGTCGAAGGTGCCACTCGCGGCGTAGATCGTGCCGCTCGAGGCGCCGCCATTGCCCCGGAAGCCGAAGGTCTGGGTGTTGTTGCGATCGGCCATGATGCTGATTCCCTGGGTCGCTCCGCTGGTGGGTGCGGTGATCGTCAGCGAGGCCTGGCCGGTCATGAGCAGCCCGGCGCCCGCCTCGCCCGGACTGCAGGTGCGCGGCATGCCGGTGGCGTCCGCACAGGTGAAGTAGAGGGTCACCCCCGGAGCGTTCACGGCGGTCGGGCCCGAGTAGTGCTCCTGCGTACCCGAGGCGACGACGTACAGGCCCGGCTGCAGGGTGCACGACTGCAGGTTGAGGGTCGTGTAGATCCCCGGACCACCCGTGCAGGCACTCGTCCGGCGGGTCAGCGCGGCGTACGACGGCGGCAGTTGCAGGAAGGCCAGAGGGTCCGTCACCGGGGCCTGGTTGAGCAGCGGCAGCGGGTCGAAGGTGCCCTTGTTGGAGATCGATCCCTGGATCGAGATCGAACTGCCGCTGCCGCTGACCACCACCGAACCCTGCGGGTTCGCGACCACGCTCCCGTTGAAGTAGGCCGACGCACCCGTGATCGCGACATTGCCGTTCTGGATGTCGTGGATCCCCGGCCCGATCACACACAGTCCGCAGACCGCCCGACCGCCCGGCAGGACCGTCGCCTCCGCGACGGCGCCGATGTTGGTGCTGCCCACTCCGGCGAGCGAACCGAGCGGCAGGCTCAGCCGGCGCGACGGGATCACCACCCGCACGCGCGTCGGCGCGGCCGCGTCGAAGGAGATGCACGGTGTTCCCGACGGCACCGGCAAGGGTGCCGCGTCGGTGCAGGTCGCCCAGGCGGAGTCGGCCACGTTGAAGTCCTCGTGCGCGAACTGCTTGGCCGCCGAGACAGCGGCGCCGAGGTCCGGGACCGCGCTGGCGGCATAGACGGCATTGGCCCCGGCCAGCGCAGCAGCATCCGCGGCGGATTGCGCCTGGAGCCTGACGTCGCGCGCATTCCCGAGGTCCGCGACCAGGCCGGCCAGCACGAGCAGACCCACGGCCATGAAGGCGGTGACCACGGCGATCACCCCCGATTCGTCACGCGACCGTCGGGTCATGTGCACCACGACCAGTCCTGGCCGGCCGGCAGCGTGTCGGCGTACAGGGTCGGCCCGGCGGGGACCGGTTGCGCCACTTCGATGGCCATCGACGTACGCGCCCGGACATAGCCCCTGTTCGGCATCGGCACGAAGCCGATCAGTCCGTCCGTCCGTACCAGCGAGCAGACGGTGAGGCTCTGTCCGGTCGCCCAGGACGAATAGAAGGCCTTCACCCAGGTGTGGCCGATCGCGGAGATGTCCGAGCGCGCGGAGCAGGCCACCTGGCCGACGAAGTTCCCCGGCGCCGCGCAGGAGCCGGCGGGCGCGGTCTGTACGACGCCCTGCCGGACGGCTTCGCGGATCCCGGTCCTCGAGCTGAGCGAGTTGTTGAAGTAGAGGCCGTAGTCGACGATCCCGAAGAGCATCAGCGCGAGCAGCGGCATGATCAGGGCGAACTCGACCGCGGCGGCGCCTGTCTCTGCCGTACGCCGGCGCAGTACTCGCGTCCGGCCGTGGTCGTGCCTTCCCACGATCCCCTCCCCAGTGGATCTCCCACCGGGACGTTAGGCCTGAAATTCCGCCTGTGTGCCGACTATCGAGGGGATCAGGACCAAGGTCCCGCAGCGGTCAGCCGACGAGGTTGGGGGTGTTGCAGCTCGCGTCCGCATTCGGCGCATAGTTCGACCCGGCGACCGTCGTGCCCAGGAAGCTCTTCAGCGTGCTGTAGAGCGTGTTGAGCAGCGGGGTGATGATCGTCGAGGTGAGCGGGCCGAGCAGGTTCGCCTGAACCGAGTTGAGGACCGCCCCCACGCCGCTGAGGAGCTTGCCGACCAGCGCGTAGCCATTGCTGAAGGTGCCGTCCACCTGGGGCGGGTCCGTTACCACGGAGAGATTGCCGAGCGACATGTCCGCCGCCGGACCGGGCTTCCCCTTCGCCACGTCCTGGGGAATCAGAAGAGTGTCGGCTACCGACTTGTCCGCCGGAGGCGTAGTCGACGCCCTGATGGTCAAGGTCGTGGTGACGGTCTCGGACTGACGACCGACTCCGAGCACCCCGCCGAAGTGCCGGGTCTCCTTGACGATCAGCGGGATCGTGAGTTCGACCGGCGCCAGCGAGGC
>JASLCW010000007.1 GCA_030151765.1 Marmoricola sp. | reverse complement strand
CCACGATGTAGTAGCGGATCGGGAACCGGCCACCACCCACGGGTTGCGGCGTCGGCTCGATGCCGCACTCGTAGGAATCGAGCTTGGCCCGGTTGTACCTCCGCGGGCCAACCTGCGAGCTCATGATGACGGAACCCACTGCGAACAGCGCCGCCAGGATCACAAGGCCCAGAACGGGTGCGTACAAGTGCATTCCACACCTCCTCGGCAACCGCCGTTGCGTAGTTTGTGAACTGGATCACTAACCCGACGTTTGTCAGCATAGAGGCCTGGATCACACTCGCGACACCGCCCCCCGGTTGTGACGAAAAGCACGCGGGGAGGGCGAATTGAACAAGGTGGGCGTCACCAAAATGGCGTGGTCGACGTACGGGCCAGGAATCCCATGTGATCCATCCAAACTGGGACATCACATGGGATGCATCGTGTGTGATGCCACGGTTTCCCACATGCACATGGGAAACCTGTTGCAGGTGTGACTACCGCGTGGCGCGGTGCAGGGCGACGATGCCGCCGGAGAGGTTGCGCCACTCGACGCCGGTCCAGCCGGCGCTCTTCAGCCACGCGGCCAGACCGGGCTGGTCGGGCCAGGCACGGATGGACTCGGCCAGGTAGACATAGGCGTCCGGGCTCGAGGAGACGGCGCGGGCGAGCGCGGGCAGCGTCTTCATCAGGTACTCGAGGTACAGCGTCCGGAAGGGCGACCAGGTCGGCGAGGAGAACTCGCACACGACGATGCGACCACCGGGCTTGGTGACCCGGCGCAGCTCGCGCAGGCCCTGCTCGGCGTCGACGATGTTGCGCAGGCCGAAGGAGATGGTGACCGCGTCGAAGGTCTCGTCGGCGAAGGGCAGGCGGGTGCCGTCTCCTGCCACGAAGGGCAGCTCGGGCAGCTGCTTCTTGCCCTGGCGGAGCATGCCGAGCGAGAAGTCGCAGGGTACGACGTACGCGCCGCGGTCCCGGAAGGGCTGGCTCGACGTACCGGTGCCGGCCGCGAGGTCGAGCACCCGCTCGCCGGGCTGCGGCGCGATGGCGTCGAGGACGATCCGGCGCCAGCGCCGGTCCTGGCCCATCGAGAGGATGTCGTTGGTGATGTCGTAGCGACGGGCGACGTCGTCGAACATCGCCTGAACCTCGGCAGGCTGATTGTCCAGATCGGCTCGGGTCACCACCGCAGCCTAGGGGAGAGGCCCCGACGACCCGACATCCGGATTCACCCCACGCGGCCGGCGTACGGGCCTACTCTCCTTCACGGAAACATCCTCACCTCGGAAGAGAGCCCATGGTCGGCATGCGTACGACGGTCCTGGCAGCGACGGCTGCCTCCCTGCTCATCGGTGTCACGGCAACGGCGAGCAGCACCGCCGGGGCCGAGACCGCCCCGCAGGCCGGCGGGACGCTGACCTACTACGTCACCGCGGGCTACCAGTACACGGACCCGCAGCGGATCTACCTGGGCGTGGAGATGGCCAATCTGCGGCGGACCGTCTATCGCAGCCTGGTGGCTTTCCCGATCTCGACCGATCCATCCGTGGCGACCAAGCCGGTTCCCGACCTGGCCACCAGTACCGGCGTCTCCTCGAACCACGCGAAAACGTGGTCCTTCACGCTCAAGCCCGGCACCAAGTGGCAGGACGGCCAGCCGATCACCTGCGCCGACTTCAAGTACGGCGCCTCGCGCGTCTTCGCGACCAAGGTGATCACCGGCGGACCCAACTACCTGTTGACCTATCTCAACATCCCCACGAACCGGCGGACCCACCTGCCGAACTACACCGGCCCCTACCGCAGCTCGGCTGCCGGCATCAGCGCCTTCAACAGGGCGATCACCTGCGCAGGCTCGACGATCACCTATCACTTCAAGAAGCCCTGGCCGGACTTCCCGATGGCGATCGCCGCGCTGGAGATGATGGATCCCTACCGCAAGGACAAGGATCACGGCGCGGCATCCGGCAACCAGGTCTTCGCCAACGGCCCCTACATGGTTCAGGGCGGCACCTGGCCGACCGGGAGCAATGCCACCTTCGTGCGCAACCCGAACTACGACCCGGCCACCGACTCGACGAATGTCCGCCGGGCACTCCCCGACCAGATCGACTTCAACGTCGGCAAGTCCAGCAACCAGATCACCGCGCTCCTGCTCGCCGACAACGGCGCCGCCCGTGCCGCGGTGACCCAGCAGAACGTGCCGTCCTCGATGTGGGCCCAGATCGACTCGACCGTGGCCGCGCGAACCACTCTGGTGCGTTCGCCCTTCGTCGACTACCTGGTGCCGAACGTGAAGAAGATCCCCCAGGCGAAGGTACGACGCGCGCTCGCACTCGCCACCGACCGCCGCAGCTGGCTCCGGATCACCGGCGGCCCGAAGGCCTATGTCGCGGCCCGGTCGATCGTCTCCCCCGACGTGGTCGGCTACCGGCCGAATCCCGCCTTCCGCTCGCTGCCGATGAAGGGGCGCATCGCTGCGGCGAAACGACTGCTCCGGGCCGCGAAGGTGAAGCTGCCCTACCGGATCCGCTACACCTATCCGGCGTCCCCGCTCACGGATGCGCAGGCGAGGAGCCTGGCCCGCGGCTGGAACAAGGCCGGCTTCAAGACGGTCCTCGACGGCAAGGGAATCGTCCCGTATTACACGAGCATCCAGAGGCCGAAGCAGAAGGCCAGCATCGTGTGGGCCGGCTGGGGTGCCGACTGGCCCTCCGCGATCACGGTCACTCCCCCGCTCTTCGACAGCCGCCCCAACCTGACCCGCTGGTCCAACGGCCAGGACTACGGCCGCTACCAGAGCAAGGCCTTCAACAGGCTGGTCGACAAGGCACAGCGTGCGACCAGCCTGTCCGGCCAGACCAAGGCGCTGCGCAAGGCGGACGCCCTGCTCGGCCGGGACACGGCGTACATCCCGATGGACATCGCGATGTTCTACTTCCTGCGCGGCTCCGCGGTCACCGGCTTCATGACCTCGCCGGCCTCGAACTCCTATCCCGACCTCGGCGCCATCGGCGTCCGGTAGCGAGATCTAACGAATCGGCAGCAACCTTTCCGCCCTCCGGCGCGTCAAGAGAGCACACAGGGTCACATCCGTGACCATGGATGCTTGATTCCTAGGGGGGACCATGAAGGCTGGTAGGACGATCGCGATGGTCACGGTCATCGCTGCCGCGACGGGCGGACTCGCTTTCGTGGTCAACAGCGCGGGAGCCGACTCGGGCACCGGCGCGCACCCGGTGACGGCAGTGGCCACCAGCCCGACACCGGTGCCCTCCGCCTCGCCTGCTGCCCTCCCCTCGTCGGACCCGACGCCCACCGCCGCGCCCACGGTGCGGCCGTCGAAGCCCGCCGCGCCCGCCAAGCTCCGGCCGGGCAAGCGCATCCTCGGCCCCGGCGACACCGGCCCGCAGGTGCGCGCGCTGCAGGCACGACTGCGCCAGATCGCCTGGCTCTCCGGCGACGTCACCGACACCTACGGCCCGACGACGATCGCAGCGGTCAAGGGCTTCCAGGCGAAGCGACAGATCCCGGCCACCGGCTACGTCGACGCCCGCACCCAGAGTCGGCTCGCCTCGATGACACATGTGCCCACCAGCGCCGAGCTGGCCAACAAGGTCACGCCGATGGGCAACACCCCCGGGAAGCTCGACCCGCGCTGCCTCACCGGCCGGGCACTCTGCATCGACAAGTCCAGCCGAACCCTCCGGTACGTCGTCGACGGGAAGGTGCAGCGCACGGTCGACGTCCGCTTCGGCGCGTCGTACTCGCCGACCCGCGAGGGCGTCTTCCATGTCTACTGGAAGGACGCCAACCACGTCTCGAAGCTCTACGGCTCGGCGATGCCGGACTCGATGTTCTTCAGCAAGGGGCAGGCGGTGCACTACTCCTCCGACTTCGCCGCCCGTGGGTACGCCGGCGCCTCGCACGGCTGCGTGAATGTCCGCGATCGGGCCGGCATCGACTGGCTCTTCGCCCATGTGCGGGTCGGTGACAAGGTCGTCATCTACTGGTCCTGACCGGGCAGACGGAGCGACGGCGTACCCTCGATGCCGTGACAGTCCGCTCGCCCGAGGTGCCGCGTCTAGTGGCCCGCACCGTGGAGATTCCCGACCCGGGCGACCTGACCACGCTGCTTCCCGCCGACGACCCGATGACCTGGCTGCGCCGGGGCGAGGGCTTCGTCGCGTGGGGCCGGGCGGTCGCACACGAGTCCGCCGGCGAGAACCGGTTCGCGGACGCCACCGCCTGGTGGCGGGAGCTGGTCCGGGTCGCCGCCGTCGCCGACGAGGTCGAGGTTCCGGGCAGCGGCCTGATCGCGCTGGGCAGCTTCGCCTTCGCCGACAAACCGGGCGACTCCATCCTCGTGGTTCCCCAGGTCGTCGTCGGCCGCCACGGCGACCAGTGCTTCCTCACCACGATCGGCACCAGCGACCAGTCGACACCACGGCTGGTTCCGCAGGACGAGCCGACGGCACCCCGCAACCTGACCTTCGCCGACGGCGCCCTCTCCGGCGCCGAGTGGGAGGGGGTCGTCTGGGACGCGGTGCTGCGACTCAACAGCGGCGACCTCGACAAGGTCGTGCTGGCCCGCGACCTGATCGCTACTGCCGACGCGCCCGTCGACGTGCGCTGGCCGCTGCGCCGGCTGGCCACTCAGTACGACATGTGCTGGACCTTCCACGTGGACGGACTCTTCGGCGCCACCCCCGAGATGCTGGTCCGCCGCGAGAAGGGCCTGGTCACCTCCCGGGTGCTCGCCGGCACGATCCGTCGTACCGGCGACGACGAGCACGACCTGACCCTGGCCGCCACGCTCGCCCGTTCCTCGAAGGACCTCGAGGAGCATGAGTACGCCGTCCGCTCGGTCGCCGACGCGCTCGCGCCGTACTGCTCCTCGATGAATGTCCCCGAAGCTCCCTTCGTGCTGCACCTGCCCAACGTCATGCATCTCGCCACCGACGTGGCCGGCGTGACGCATGCGTCGGGCGCCAATGTCCTCGAGCTTGCCGCGGCCTTGCACCCGTCGGCGGCCGTCGGGGGCACCCCGACCAAGCTGGCCGTCGACCTCATCGACGAGATCGAGGGCATGGATCGCCGCCGGTACGCCGGTCCGGTCGGCTGGATCGACGCCCACGGTGACGGTGAATTCGGCATCGGGCTGCGCTCCGCCGAACTGCACGGCAACCAGGTCCGCCTCTTCGCCGGATGCGGGATCGTCGCGGGCTCCGATCCCGAGGCCGAGCTGGCCGAGTCGCAGGCGAAGTTCGTGCCGGTGCGCGACGCGCTCAGCTGAGCTCGGTGCCCGCTGCCAGTCGCGTGTAGGAGAGCTCCCGCTCGCCGAGGAAGCGAGTGAGGTGGCCATCGACGATGCCCAGGCCCTCCGGGCTGTAGATCTTGTCGTGGATCGCGAGATTGCGCGGCGCCGCAATGGTCCGGGCGTAGTCGATGCATTCCGACGACTTCAGCCACGGTGCGCTGACCGGGAGCAGCAACAGATCGACCGGGGTCGACGGCACGGTGAGCGCGTCGCCCGGATGGAAGCTCCGGATCCCCTCGATCTCCAGGAGGTAGCCGGAGTTGTCGAAGTGCGGCAGCTCCTCGTGAATGATCGCGTGCTTCTCGCCGACCACCTCGACCGGGACGCCCACGTCGATGCGTTCCCCCGGAGCCACGATCGTGGTGCGCTCCCGCAGGTCGTCGGGCAGCTGCGCCGCCACCGCGGCGATGGTGTGGATCGGCGCGTCGGTACGACGCAACAGGTCCGCATTCCAATGATCCGGGTGCTCGTGCGTGATCAGTACGGCGGTCGCGCCGTCGACCGACTCCGGCTCGGTCCAGCCGCCCGGGTCGATCACGACGCGGGTGCCGCCGTACTCGATGCCGACACAGGAGTGTCCGTGCTTGGTCAGCCTCATGTCCTCATCCCGTCAGCTCGTGGACATAGCACCAGCGCCAGGTCTCGCCCGGCTCGGCGGACCGCATCACCTCGTGACCGGTCTCGTGGAAGTGCGCGGTGGCGTGGCGTGCCGGCGAGGAATCGCAGCAGGCGACCTTGCCGCAGACCACGCACATCCGCAGGTGCACCCACACCAGGTCCTCCGCCAGGCAGTCGTCGCACTGGCCGAGGGTGTGCGGCTCGACCGGCGGCCGGACCATGCGCAGGTCGTCGCAGTCGCCCTCGAGGATGATGTTCCCGGCCAGCGAGCGCATCCGCTCGCGTTCGTCGACGCTGTAGTCGAGCATCGACTCCTCGACGTCGAGCATGCCCAGGACCTGCTCGACCACCTCGTGGTCGACCGATCCGCTGTCCCGGATCTCCAGCACTCGTCGGCGTTCGGCGCCGATCATCGACTGCCGCCGGCGGGCGTAGATCTCGCTCGGGGTCTCCTCCTCGTTGAGCCCGACGCGCTCCCAGGCATTGAGGACGCGGCGCTCGACGCGGTCGCGGAGGATGAGGTCGACGTCGTGCGGATCGTCCTCCTCCATGCAGTCGAGCTCCTTAAGGCCGGCCTGCGTGGCCTGGTGGATGACATTGGCACGGGCCAGGGCATCGGCCATCGGGTCAGGTGCCGGAACCTTCAGCGCCCGGGCCAGCCAGGGCAGCGAGAAGCCTTGCAGGAAAAGTGTTCCGGCGGTCACGGTGAAGGCGATCAGCAACAGGATGTCGTGCCTCGGCGTACTCGCCGGGATCACGAGAGCGGCGGCCAGGGTGACCACACCGCGCATGCCGGCCCAACCGGTGACGAGCGCATAGGACAAGGGCGGTCGCGCTCCACCGGGTACGACGAGCACGAATCGGTTGGCCAGCACCCAGATCAGCCGGACCAGGATCACTCCGACGAGCGTGGCCCAGCAGACCAGCACGATCCGTCCGGTGCTCAAGCCGCTGACCTGCACCTGGCTGACGATGTCCTGTGCCTGCAGGCCGATCAGCAGGAAGACCGCACCCTCGAGCAGGAAGGCGATCGAGCGCCAGTTCATCCGCTCGGCGATGCGGGACTGCGCGGTCTGGATCAGCGGCGCCTTGTGGCCGAGCAGCAGGCCGGCGACCACGACGGCGATGACCCCGGAGGCCTTGATCTCCTCGGCGGCGACGTACGCCGCGAAGGGCGTGACGAAGGAGAGACCGCTGTCCATGACCGGGTCGGTGACGTGCTTGCGCACGAAGCCGATCACCACGAAGGCGACGAGCCCGACGATCACGCCGCCGCCGGCGGCCCGCACGAAGTCCACGGTGACGACCTGCCAGGCCACGGTGGCCGCGAGCGCCGTCTGGAGTGCGACCAGCGCGGTGGCGTCGTTGAGCAGCGACTCGCCCTCGAGGATGGTGACGATGCGACGCGGCAGGCCGATCCGGCGGCCGATCGCCGTCGCCGCGACCGCGTCGGGCGGCGCGACGACTGCACCGATCGCAAAGGAGGCCGACCAGCTGACTCCGGGCAGCAGCGCGTGCACGAGGAAGCCGATGCAGACGGTCGTGACGGCCACGAGGCCGATGGAGAGCAACAGGATGCTGCGTCTGTTGGCGTTGAAGTCGACGAGTGACGTGTTGAGCGCGGCGGAGTAGAGCAGCGGCGGCAGCATGCCGAGCAGCACCATCTCGGGCTCGAGATGGACCGTCGGCACGAAGGGCAGATAGGAGCCGACGATGCCGACGACGATCAGGATCAGCGGCGCCGGCAGATCGGCACGCTTGCACAACGCGGACACGGCCAGGACGGCCGCGACGAGGCTGACGATTCCGACGACGATGTGCACGGAGCCATCATCCCTTGCGCATGGCTTGGTCGAGGGCTCGCCGGTTGTCGCGCCGTACGACGGCCTCGACGACCTCGATCCCCCCGTTGGGGCTGGCCAGGGCGTGCCCGAGCTCGGCCCGGGACTCGACCCGCCAGTGCGGGATCCGGAGTCCGGTGCAGATCGTGCCGAGGTCTGCGCCGTGAGGGGTCGCGAAGACGCGTTCGAAGCTGCCGGCGTACTCGGGCGCACCCTGCTCGAGCGTCGCGAAGATCGAACCGCCGTTGTCGTTGGCGACCACGATCGTCAGGTCGGGCCGGGCCTCCAGCTGACCCACGACCAGGCCGGTCAGGTCGTGCAGGAAGGTCACGTCGCCGACGTACAGGATCGCGCGGGTGGTGTGCGGCCGGGCGAGCGTGGCGCCGATCGCGCTGCTCAGGGTGCCGTCGATGCCGGCCAGTCCGCGATTGGCGAGGACGAGCCGGCGCTCGCCGACCGGGTAGGGGCGGGCCATCAGGTCGAGATCGCGGATCGGATTGCTGGCACCGACGAAGAGCAGGCCCCCCGGCGGGATCGCCGCCGAGACCTCCGCGGCGACGTCGTACGGCGTGAGCTCGCCCGCCTCCCGCACCAGCCGGTCGAGCCGCACGGACTGCTCGGCGTCGGCCTCGCGCCAGCGCTGCAGCCAGGTGCCCTCGTCGGTCCCGGCCGCCGCGACGACGTCGTACTCGGCCGCCTCGAAGGGGCGGTCCGGCCAGCGCCCGCGCGCCCGCACCGAGATCACCTCGACGTCCTCATGGGCGAGCAGGCGGCTCACCGGCCGCGAGAGCGTCGGGTGCCCGAAGACCACGACCCGTTCGATCTCCTCGGCGAGCGGGCCGCCGAGCAGGAGGCGGTAGGTCCGGACCGCATGCGTGCCGGTGCGCGATCCGCTCGTGGGTTCGGCCAGCAGCGGCCACCCCGCCGACTCGGCCAGTTGCCGTGCCGGCGGCCCCGCGTCGTCCCCCGCCACGACGACCGTGGTGGGGCCGGTCGGGATAGTCCACGACGTATTCGGGGTATCCGGACCCGTTTTACCCCGAATACGTCGTGGACTATCCGGGTCGGGCGCCTCGGGGTCGGGGACCAGGGGTTCGGTGAACTGGACATTGAGGTGGACCGGGCCGCCGGTGAACCAGGCGGAGTCGAGCAGGTCGGCGTCCGGTTCCGTGAGGTCGGCGAAGGCGGCGGCGGTGCCGAAGAGACGGACCTGGTCGGTGGTCTGGTTGGCGCCGGTGCCGCGCAGGCTCGCGGGACGGTCGGCGGTGATCGCGATCAGGGGTACGCCGGCGTGCGCGGCCTCGAGCATCGCCGGATGGAGGTTGGCGGCGGCCGTGCCCGAGGTGGTCACCACCGCGACAGGTTTGCGCGAGGTCTTCGCCATGCCGAGCGCCAAGAAGGCGGCGGTCCGCTCGTCGAGGCGGACCTGCACCTCGAAGCCCCGGTCGGCGAGCGCCATCGACAGCGGCGCATTGCGCGAGCCGGGCGCGAGCACGATCCGCTGCACACCCCGGGCATCGAGTTCGTCGAGCAGCCAGTGCGCGAGCGCGGTCGAAGTGGTCACGAAGATCGATCCTCACACGCCGCCCGCACCTCGGCGAGGCGGACCTCCCAGTGCCGCCGCCGGTCGGGATCCGCGGAGAGACGAGCGAGTGCGGCGGAGTCGATCTCGGGGCGTCGTACGGGCAGGTGACCGTCGACCGGGAGCAGCGGTTCGAGCGCCACGTCGTCGGTCAGCAGCTGGATGGTCGCCAATCCGCAGGCATGGTCCAGCGACGGTAGCGCTGCAGCCAATGCCACTCCCGCGGCGATGCCGACGCTCGACTCGACCGCGCTCGACACGACGACGGGAAGACCGATGTCCTCGGCGATTCGCAGGCAGGCGCGCACTCCACCGAGCGGCTGGACCTTGAGTACGGCGATGTCCGCGGCCTCCAGATCCCTTACACGGTAGGGGTCTTCGGCTCTGCGGATGGATTCGTCGGCAGCGATCGGGACATCGACCCGGCGTCGTACGGCGGCAAGGTCCTCGACGCTCGCGCAAGGCTGCTCGACGTACTCCAGACCGCCGGAGGCCTTGT
The DNA here is from genome assembly GCA_030151765.1 of Marmoricola sp. Classification (GTDB taxonomy): domain Bacteria; phylum Actinomycetota; class Actinomycetes; order Propionibacteriales; family Nocardioidaceae; genus Marmoricola. The sequence goes on along the minus strand of JASLCW010000007.1, from coordinate 4,060 downwards.
CCAGCAAGGGGATTCGTGCCACTGCCTCATCGAGGGACCAGCCGCCGTTGACATCGATCCTGATCAGACCGTCGCCGATCGCCTCGCGGACCGCCTCCAGGCGGGCCTGGTCGTCGGCGAGACTCTGGCCGGGCTCGGCGACCTTCACCTTCGCGGTCCGGCAGCCATTGGATCGGCGCACGATCGCGGCCGCCTCGTCAGGCCCGCACGCCGGGACGGTGACATTGACCGGGATTCGATCCCGAACCGGGGCCGGCCAGCCTTCGTCGGCCGCCTCCATCGCGGCTCGGAGCCAGGGCGCGCTGGTGGGAGCGTCGTACTCGAGGAAGGGTGAGAACTCACCCCACCCGGCGGCGCCGCGCAGCAGCATCCCCTCGCGCACCGTGATGCCGCGAAAGCGGGTGTGCAGAGGGATCGAGAAGACCGACGGCTCAGCCACGCCACTCCTTCGCGGCCAGTGCGCGCATCGCCAGGCGGTCCGGTTTGCCATTGCCCAACTGCGGAATCTCGCTCACCGCCACGAGCTGACGTGGTGCCCAGCTCCGCGGCTCGACGAGATCACGCAGGTCGGCGAGCGTCGGCACCTCACGAGCCTCGACGATCGCCACGACACGCTCCCCCCACTCCTCATCGGGTACGCCGACCACCTCGACGGCATCGACGGCGACCGCCAACGCCGTGGCAACGGCGCGCGCGGGCACCTTCACTCCCCCACTGATGATCACGTCATCGCCGCGGCCTTCGATGTGCAGGCGCCCGTCGTCGCCGAGACGGCCGAGGTCGTCGGTGTGGAACCAGCCGTCCTTCAAAGCCGCCGCGGTGCGATCGGGTTCCCCATCGTAGCCGTCGAAGAGCATCGGTCCGCGGAGCAGCACCTGTCCGTCCTCGATCCTGATCTCGACACCGTCGAGCGGAAGGCCGTCGTACACGCAGCCACCGCAGGTCTCGCTCATGCCGTAGGTCTGGACGATCCGGATTCCCTGATCCTCAGCCGCGCAACGCACCCGTGGATCGAGCGGCCCACCACCGATGAGGACGGCACGGAAGCCTTTCAACACCGCCGTCTCGCCGTCACGCAGCAGCCGGATCAGCTGAGTCGGGACCAGTGAGACGTAGTCGGCATCCACGCCGGCCAGCGAGCGTTCACCCAGGATCACCGGTTCGGTGCCGGCGACGACGCTCCTGTAGAGCACCTGCACGCCCGCGACGTACGTCGGTGGCAGGTTGAGCACCCAGCGGCCGGGGCCGCCGAGACGTTCCTGAGTGGCGAGTGCGGAGGCGCGCATCGCGTCACGGGAGAGGACCACGCGCTTGGGCCGGCCCGTCGATCCGGAGGTCTGGATCAGCAGCGGCGCCGGATCGCCGGCGGCGTCCCAGTCGCGCAGGAGGGCGAGCAATTCCGCCGCAGTGCCGCTCACCGGCGCAAGAGATGCCACCCGCGTAACGCTACCGGTCGACCTGCGAGAATCACCGGTCATGGCCACTCCCGCGCAATGGATCGCCGGCGCGCGCCCGCGCACCCTGCCCGCCGCGATCGCTCCGGTCCTCGCCGCGACCGGTGTCGTCGCCTACGTCCACGCCGAGGTGTGGTGGAAGGCGGCACTGGCGATGGTGGTCAGCCTGCTGCTGCAGGTGGGCGTGAACTACGCCAACGACTACTCCGACGGCATCAGCGGCACCGACGCAGACCGGGTCGGCCCGATGCGGCTGGTGGGCTCCGGCGCGGCCTCGCCGGGATCGGTGAAGACGGCCGCCTTCGCCGCCTTCGGTCTGGCCGGGGTCGCCGGTCTCGTCCTGGCCGCGACCACCGCCTGGTGGCTGGTGGCATTGGGTGCGGTCTCGATCCTGGCGGCCTGGTACTACACCGGCGGCTCCAAGCCCTACGGCTACCTGGGGCTGGGCGAGGTGATGGTCTTCTGCTTCTTCGGACTGGTGGCAGTCCTGGGCACCGTCTTCGTGCAGTGGCACGGTCACAGCTACGCGGACTTCGGCTGGTTCGCCTACAGTCCCCTCGACGGGACCGTTCCGAGCCCCTGGCCCGCCGCATGGTGGGCCGCCATCGGCATCGGCGCGATCGCCTGCGCGATCCTGGTCGCCAACAACCTGCGTGACATTCCGACCGATGTCGAGGCGGGCAAGATGACGCTCGCGGTCCGGCTCGGAGACCGTCGTACCCGGATCTTCTACGCGCTCCTGGTCGCGATCGCGACCGTCGCCCTGGTGCTCGTCGCGATCGCGACCAGCGCACTCGCTCTGGTCGCCCTGGTCGCGCTGGTGCCCTTGGGCCGCGGTGCCGTGACCGTCCTCCGCGGCGCGACGGGCCCCGGCCTGATCCCGGTGCTGGCCGCAACCGGCGCCGGGGAGCTGCTCTACGGCGCCGGCATCTTCATCGGCCTGTTGATCGCTCGCTGAGGCTGGGGCGCGGGAACACCGGGTTCCCATGACGGCGTGGACAAGCCTGCTCGGCGATGCAGCGGTAGGCGCCGCAGCGCGAACTTAGACTGGCCGTATGACCCTCTTCATCATCATCGTGGTGATCGCCGTACTCGGGCTCGGCTATGTCTTCCGGGTCCCCCTGCTCGCCAAGATCCTCGGTCAGCCGGAGGAGCGGATCCGCCGTCAGATAGGTGGGAAGCACTGAGTCCTGGCGCCACACGAGGAGCAGGTTTCCCATGCTCACATGGGAAACCTGCCGGTCCGGAGTGCTTCACACAGGAACCTGGGGCCGCACACGTGATGCTTCGCGTGTGAAGTCCCAGTTCCGATGGATCACATGGGAAACCTGTGACGGATGAGGCCCGGGCCTACTCGGGGACGCGGCGGTAGGCGCCGTCGGAGGCGGCGGTCGCCATCGAGGCATAGGCGCGCAGGGCGGCGGAGACGTAGCGATCCCGGTCGACCGGCGTGTATGGCTTGTCGCGCTTCTCCTGTGCGGCCCGGCGCTCGTCGAGGACCAGCTGGTCCACATCGAGGCTGATCGTCCGGTTGGGTATGTCGATCGAGATCTGGTCGCCGTCCTCGATGAGGGCGATCAGACCGCCGCCGGCGGCCTCCGGTGACACGTGGCCGATGGAGAGGCCGGAGGTACCGCCGGAGAAGCGGCCGTCGGTGATCAGCGCACACTTCTGACCCAGGCCGCGGCCCTTGAGGAAAGAGGTCGGGTAGAGCATCTCCTGCATGCCCGGACCGCCCTTGGGACCCTCGTAGCGGATGACCACGACATGGCCCTCCTCGACCTTCTTCGCGAGGATGCCGGCGACCGCGTCGTCCTGGGACTCGAAGACGATGGCGGTACCGGTGAAGGTCCAGATCTCCTCCGGTACGCCGGCCGTCTTCACGACGCAGCCGTCCTCGGCCAGGTTGCCGTGCAGGATGGCCAGCCCGCCGTCCTTGGAGTAGGCGTGCTCGAGATCGCGGATGCAGCCGTCGGCGGCATCGGTGTCGAGCGTGGCCCAGCGGTTCTCGGTGGAGAAGGCCTCGGTGGTACGGACGCCGCCGGGGGCGGCGTGGAAGAGCTCCAGTGCCTCCTTGCTCGGCGACTCACCGCGGATGTCCCAGCGCCCGAGCCACTCGTCGACATTCGCCGAGTGCACCGTGTGGACGTCCTCGTTGAGGGCGCCACCGCGGCGGAGCTCACCGAGGAGGGCGGGGATGCCACCGGCGCGGTGGACATCCTCCATGTGGTACTTCGGGCTGTTCGGGGCGACCTTGCTCAGGCAGGGCACCCGGCGGGAGATCGCGTCGATGTCGTGCACCGTGAAGTCGAGCTCGGCCTCGCGGGCCGCGGCGAGCAGGTGCAGAACGGTGTTGGTCGAGCCACCCATCGCGACGTCGAGGGCGACCGCGTTCTCGAAGGCCGCCCGCGAGGCGATGGCACGCGGCAGCACGCTCTCGTCGTCGTTCTCGTAGTAGCGCTTGCACAGGTCGACGATCAGCCGGCCGGCCTCGAGGAAGAGGTCCTTGCGCGCGGCGTGGGTGGCGAGGGTCGAGCCATTGCCCGGCAGCGAGAGGCCGATGGCCTCGGTGAGGCAGTTCATCGAGTTGGCCGTGAACATGCCGG
>JASLCW010000468.1 GCA_030151765.1 Marmoricola sp. | reverse complement strand
TGCCTCTGGTCTTCCTCATCCTTCCCCTCAGTGTCCTGTTCGCCGTCTTGTCAAAGTGCTCGTTTTTCGCCTATTTGATAAAATCGAACTGTGAACAACAAAACCCCTGGTCGTGTCGCGATCTATGCACGGATCTCTGAGGATCGCGAGAGCGATGAGCGAGGCGTTGACCGGCAGATCGAGGATTGCCGGGCCAAGGCCGCGGCGCTCGGGTTAGAAGTCATCGAGCCGCCGTTCGTCGACAATGACATCTCTGCGTCAGAGCGTTCGACCAAGGCCCGCCCGCAGTACGAGGCGATGCTTGAGCGCGCGCGTATGGGTGAGTTCGGAACGATCCTCGCTTACAGCAATTCGCGTCTCACTCGACGCCCGCTTGAGTTCGAGGCTCTCATCAAGCTCAGCGCGAGCCACGGCACGGTCATTCGTACTGTGGTGTCCGGTGACGATGACCTTGCGACCGCGGATGGCCAGTTCGTCGCTCGCGTGAAGGCCGCTGCTGACGCCGCTGAGGCCGCGCGCATTGCCGAGCGTGTCAAACGTGCAGTCGATCAGCGCAAGAAACTGGGGGAGTACCACGGCTCAAGCGCGCCCTTCGGATATCGGATCGTCCTTCAAAAAGATCGCGCCAGCGTCGGCGCGGACCTTGTCTCGGACGATGTCGAGGTCAGCATGATCCGCGAGGCAGTGACTCGTCTGCTCGACGCCCACGACAGCCTGTACAGCATCGTCCGAGACTGGAACGCCGCGGGTCGGCGCACGAGGAGCGGTACACCGTGGCGGCACGGCGTTCTGCGAAAGGCGCTGACGAACCCCGCGCTCGTAGCGCGGACCCGGCCTATCGTGGACCGAGCACGGCGGGCGCCACAAGCATTAGTCGGCTATCCGGCACGATGGGAGCCGATTCTTGACGATGACACGTTCGCCGCGTTGACGCGACGGCTGATCGACCCCACCCGATTCCAGTCCAACCCGACCGGAAGTCGTGCCTCGAAGTACTCGCTTGCGGGCGGCCTCACGGTCTGCGGCCGGTGTGGCAAGTCGCTGTACGGGCAGATCCGCAAGGGCAAGCCAGCGAAGCTGCTGTGCAAGGCGTCCGTCAACGACACCCACGAGAACCACCCCATCGATCCGGAGACCGGGTTCTCGACCGGGCGCGTCAGCGTCGCACTTGATGTGCTCGAAGAATGCGTGTTCGAGCAGTTCATCGAGCGTCTGAACAACAACGACTACTGGAACGCGCACAAGCACGATTCCGACCCCGCTGCCAGCGAGAAGATCGCCGAGGCGGAGCGACTGCGCGAGGCAGAACAGGCGAAGATCCACCGTGCCGAGGAGCAGGCATTCGACGGCTTGATCGATCCCGTCCGTCTGCGCGAGATGATCGAGCGAAGCCGTGAGCGCATCCGCGAGCTCGACGCCCAGATCGCGGACCTCAACGGCAAGCCAACGGCACGGGATTCCGTGATCACGGCGTTCGGAACGCCGGAGTGGATCCTTGAGCAGTGGCCGGTGTTCCCTCCGGACGCGAAGCGGACCCTGCTCAAGTTCATGGTCGAGAAGGTTGTGATCAACGACTACCCCGAAGACCTGCCGAAGACCGCGAGTGTTCGGAGCGGTGAATCCCGCGAGGCGTTCGAGGCGCGTCGCCGCGAGCTATGGCGTGAGGCCATGCATCGGCGGATGGTCATCCACTGGCGCGAGTGATCTGCTAACCTGCTCGGACTGAAGCATTCGCATCTGCACTCGTTCGAGCTAGGCAGGCGAGGCCCACACCTCCGCAGTGGTTGATAGCGGACAGGACCTCCGGTGAAGCAGCACGGTTACCGTGCTTTCCATTTGGAGATCCACAATGTCTACGGAGAACTCTGGGACGCCGCTGAACAACGTCAAGCAGGTTGCAGAAGAAGATCGAGAACGTCTTATCGCGGAACTTGAAGAACGTGGCTTCAAGGTGCTGGCGGACGGCAGGATCCTTGGCGATTACAGCCCTCTGCTCACGGCCGAAGTCGTATTGGGATACGACCGTGAAGATCTGTCTGAGTGGTTCGTCGACCTCTACGTGCCGTGCGACGGGTCATGTGGAGCCGTCGAGGATGACCCGGACGAGGGCGAGCATGAGTTCGATCTGAAGCGTCATCGAGTCGGCCACCAGTACGTCGGGCACGAAGAACTGGTGGCAATGTTCGCAAGCGCCTACGGAGCGGGCTTGCGCGACGGCGCGGAACCGGGAATCGAGTGGCTGTTCCCGCCGATGGAATTCAAGAAGTCGAACCGCTAGAAGCGCCTACAAGACATCGAGGGCCGGTAGACGGGTGTTCACCCGCGATACCGGCCCTCGGTTCGTCCTGGGATCGCCTCGTGCCCTAGGCAACCGCCTGCGAGCTCGTCCAGGTGACTCACAGGATCCACTAGTCTTCGGGCATGAGAGAGGATACTCGCCAAGATGCTGCCAAGAAGGAGCACACGATCCGCGATCAGACCATCGCAGGCGTCGTCGTGCTGGCGATTGGTGGCGTCGCGACCTGGTTCTTCGGAATCCTCGCGTCCGCGAAGGTGCCAATCGGTTGGTATTTCGTGGGCGTCGCCGCGGTTGGCCTCGTGGCAACATTTGTGTACCCGCCGTGGCGTAAGGCCATCTGGGGCAATGTCGCGAAGTGGCGACCTTTCACGACCCAGAACACCTTGCAGCGTGCGCGCGACGCAGGGCGATCCGAGTTGGAAGCGGAGCTGGAAGCGCAGCGGTCTCGCCCACTTATTCGAGCGCAATGGCTGATCGGCCGGGATGATGCCGAACAGTTCGGCTGGAAGATCCTCAACGTCGCTGATGACAGCGTCGCGAAACATGTCTCGGTCCAGGTCGACTCCAGGATGTTCCGGCCGGGTTCCGCGCTGGATTGGGAGTCCATCCACGGCGGGGAATCGGGCACGTTCAAAGGGGTGCTCACCGACAACGCCCGCCGTGGGCTCGATTTCTCGGTGTCCTGGGTGAACGCGAACGACGTGTGGGATACCGCCCTTGTCTCTGCGACTTAGGTCGTTGGACAGCGCCTTTGGTGAGCGCGTGGTTGGCGCCTAGAAACCACCGAGAGTGGGCCCGTCGAACTCAGGCGGGCTCTCGATTCTCGCGTACTCAGCGGAATGGTCCTCGAGACGTCCGCACGCCGGACACCTGAATCCTCGCGGATCATCGCGCATCAGCACGCCGCACTCCGGGCAGCGCGGCTGGGCGCCGTCGAGTTCGAACATTGGTTCTCTC
>JASLCW010000443.1 GCA_030151765.1 Marmoricola sp. | reverse complement strand
CTCGACCTGCTCCGCCCGATCTACGCCAAGACCTCGGCGTACGGTCACTTCGGCCGCGAGCTCCCGGAGTTCGAGTGGGAGAAGACCAGCCGGGTGGACGAGCTGAAGAAGGCCGCCGGCGTCTGAGGCTGGCAAAACACAACGCCCGTTGTTTTTTGCCCACGGATCACACCGAACTCGGTGTGATCCGTGGGCAATTTGTGTGTTCGATCGGAACCCGGTCGGACCTCCTTGATTGAATCCACCCGTGGCGACGAGCGAAGACCCGGCTGACCTGGGGGAGACCCTCCCCGGGCTGGATGTCGCGCGCGCCGAGGTCGCCAGGGCGAAGCCGCCGACTCCGAAGAGCACCGCGCTGGCGGCGGTCGATCCGGTCGCGCAGGTGCTCGTCGACCTGCCGCTCGCGCATCTCGACCGGCCCTTCGACTACGGCATCCCGGAGAAGGACGATGCGGCCGTCGTTCCCGGCGTGCGCGTCAAGGTCCGCTTCGCGGGCCAGGACGTCGACGGCTTCGTGGTCGGCCGGGTCGCCGAATCGGGCCATCGGCTGCAGCCGCTGCGTCGTGTGGTGAGTCCCGAGCCGGTGCTCCTGCCCGAGGTCGCCGATCTGGTCGCCAGGGTCGCCGGGCGCTACGCGGGCACCCGCTCCGACGTACTCCGGCTGGCGGTTCCGCCGCGGCATACGGCGACCGAGAAGAAGGCGGGTACGCCGGCGCCGCCGGTCGAGACTGCCCTGGAGAGTCTGCGCTGGCGGTCGTATGCCGGTGGGCCGGCGTACCTCGGCGACCTCGCCGGAGGCGGAAATCCGCGTGCGGTGATGAGTGTGCTGCCGGGCGACGATTGGGCCGAGGTCTTCGCCGAGGCGGCGCTGGCCACGGCCGCGTCCGGTCGTGGCGTCCTGATCTGCGTTCCCGACCACCGCGATGTCGACCGCCTCGACGCGGCGCTGACCGGGCGGATCGGCGCCGACCGCCACGTCGTCCTGACCGCCGACCGCGGTCCTGCCGCACGCTATGCCGCCTTCCTCGCGCTGAGCCGGGGGCAGCGCCGGATCGCGATCGGCACTCGCGCGGCTGCCTTCGCGCCGGTGCACGATCTCGGCCTCGTCGCGATCTGGGACGACGGCGACGACCTGTACGACGAACCGCGCGCGCCCTATCCGCACACGCGCGAAGTCCTGTTGCTGCGGGCTGCCGAGGCCGGTGTCCTGATCGGCGGCTATGCGCGCAGTGTCGAGGCGCAGTACCTGGTCCGCACCGGCTGGGCCCGGGAGTTGCGCGCCGAACGTGAGACGGTCCGGTCGCGGATGTCCTTCGAGGTGGTGGGCGCCGGCGAGACCGATCGCAACCAGGGCGCCGCCCGCGTGCCCAGCCAGCTGCACGCCGCGATCCGTGACGCCCTGGTGTCGGGACCGGTGCTGATCCAGACACCGCGCACCGGCTATGTCGCCCGGCTCGCCTGCGACCGCTGCCGCACGCCTGCACTCTGTCGCCGCTGCCACGGGCCGCTCCGGCTGTCGGGGCCGACCCGGCCGCCGGAATGCGCCTGGTGTGGCGACACCTATCCGGGGTGGCGTTGTGAGGAGTGCGGAGCCGCCGGCCTGCGGGCCCCGGTCCTGGGGGATCGGCGTACGGCGGAGGAGTTCGGCCGTGCCTTCCCGGGCGCCGTCGTCCGCAGTTCGTCCTCCGATCGGGTGCTCGCCCGCGTTGGTGCCACGCCGGCCCTGGTGGTGGCCACGCCGGGGGCCGAGCCGGTGGCCGAGGGCGGCTATGCGGCGGTCTGCCTGCTCGACACGTGGAGCCCGCTCCTGCGACCCGACCTGCGCGCCGCCGAAGAAGCGGTACGCCGCTGGGCCGATGCCGCGGCGCTGGTTCGTCCGGCCTCGGACGGCGGGCGGGTGCTCGCCGTCGGGGATGCCGGCGTACCGGCCCTCCAGGCGCTGGTGCGCTGGGATCCGGCGGGCTTCGCGGATCGGGAGGTCAACGAGCGGCAGTCCGCGCATCTGCCCCCGGCCTCGGTGGTGGCGACGCTTACCTCGACGCGTGAACTGCTCGACGAGGCGCTGCCGGCCCTGGCCCTCCCGGGCGTCGCCGAGGTGCTCGGTCCGGTGCCGGTGGGCGAGGAGAGCGTGCGTTATGTCGTACGGGTGCCACGGGCCGCGAGGGGGGCGCTGGTGAGCGCGCTGCGGCGCATGCAAGGCGAGCGATCCACCCGGAAGCTGCCGCACATCCGGGTGCAGATCGACCCGCGCGATCTCGGGTGAGGGGCGTCACTCTTCCCTTGTTGACACTCGTTCAATAGAGTGGAGCGCATGGCGAAGTCCACTGCACCCACGAAGAGCCGGAAGGCCGCGACCGAGGTCACCGATGTCGACGTCCTCATCATCGGGGCCGGCCTGTCCGGCATCGGCGCGGCCGCGCACCTGGTCAAGGAGCTGCCGGAGAAGACCTTCGCGCTGCTCGAGCGTCGCGAGGCGATCGGCGGCACCTGGGACCTGTTCAAGTACCCGGGCATACGCAGCGACTCGGACATGAACACCCTCGGCTACCG
>JASLCW010000437.1 GCA_030151765.1 Marmoricola sp. | reverse complement strand
CATGAACTTCGACTGGCTCACCGGCAATGTCCTGCACGGCATCTGGACCTTCTTCTTCCTCGGCCTGGGCTCGATGCTGCTCGCCGCCGGAGGCATGTGGGCCTGGTTCAGGCACAAGGGCTGGACCGGGGACGACTGATGCCACTGACCAACTCGGAAGCCCACGAGGTCGCGCGACGAGGACCCGGACGCATCGCGTACCTCGTCGTACGGCTGCTGTTGATGCCGATCCTCCGGCTGGTCTTCGCGATGCGGGTGACCGGCGCGGAGAACGTCCCCGCCAGCGGTGCGGTCGTGATCGCGCCCAACCACAAGAGCTTCTGGGACGCCTTCTTCATCGCGGCAGTGTTGAAGCGGCGGATCTACTTCATGGGCAAGGCCGAGCTCTTCGAGGGACGCGCGGGCCGGCTGCTGCTGGCCCTCGGCGGTTTCCCGGTACGACGCGGCGAGAGCGACGCCGAGGCGATCGGGACGGCACTGGCCATCCTGCGCCGCGGCGATGCGCTGGCCCTCTTCCCCGAGGGCACCCGCGTGCCCGACCCCGAGTCGCTCGGCGCCCCTCGACGCGGCGCCGCACGCCTGGCGATCGAAGGCGGCGCGCCGATCGTGCCCACTGCCCTCACCGGCACCGAGAAACGCCGCTGGCCGCTCCCGCGCCGGGTTCAGGTCTCCTTCGCCGCACCCATCCCCGTCGCCGATCTCGAGGCCACCCCCGACGACGCCGGCAAGCTGATCTCCGACGCTGTCTGGCCGGTCGTCACCGACGACTACCGCAAGCTCAAGGCCCGTCCCGGCGCCATCGCTGCCGGGGTCGCCGCCGTCGGGCTCGGGTACGCCGTCCACCGCTGGCGCTCGAAGCACTGACCCCACGCGTCCCAGGTTTCCCATGTGGTCCACCGAAGCCGGGGCGTCACACGGGATGCATCACATGTGATGCCCCAGGTTCCTGTGTGATGTGTGCCCCCGGCTCTCATCTGACTGGGACGGCCAACACTGCCTCCAGACTGGCCCGAGCAGCGGCATAGCGGCTCCGCGCTGTCGACGCATTGATGTTCATCACCTCGGCAGCCTGGGCGAGCGTGAAGCCCTCCCAGTGCACCAACATGACCAGTTCGCGCTGACCGGGCGGGAGTCGTCGTACCGCATCGCGAACCGCAACAGCCTCCTCCGGCCCGCCTTTGTCCGGTACGAGGGCGAGCACTCCCCGGAGCTGCTCGACCAGGGCGCTGCGTCGTACGGCGGCCCGACGATGGTTGGCGTGCACATTCGAGGCGATCGTGAAGAGCCACATCCGCCTCCGTTCATCGCCGTCCGGAAGCGCGTCGGCGCGCTTCCATGCCTGGAGCATCGTCTCGCCGAGAAGATCGGCGGCGTCCTCGCGAACGGCGACGCGACGTTGGAAGTAGGCAAGTAGGTCAACGGATGCGGCACGCAGGACGATCTCGAGCTGGCCCGTCATCGGCCACCGCACTCAATGCCGGAACCGCCGTTGAGACTGGCCGGGTCGAAGCCGTGCTCGCGGAGGGCGCGATCCGCCCGGCTGTCCACCGCGTAGACGACCGCGTTGGTCTCCAGCCCACGGTCCCGGAAATGGGCGACGAGCTCCGCACGCGACGGATGACCGACCGATACGGCCTCCATGTGATCGAGCCAGTGCGTCTCGGCCTCGCCGCGATCGATCGAGGTGATCTCGAAGGACCTGGCCCACGCTCGTGCTGCCGCCAGCGCGGCCGTCTGTTCGGCGGAGTAGAGAGGATCGGTCGCCGGTCTCGGCCCGAAGCTCACGGAGACGCGACAAGTTACGCCCTGAGCGGTCGTCCACGGGTAGCTCGCGTCCACCAGCGAGTCCGGAACACTCCCATTCGTATAGGTGATCACCGCAGCAGCCGTCGCACCTGCGACGGCTACGGCGCCCCCAAGCGCGAGTCCGCCCTTGATCAACGCAAGTCCGCGCAGGCCTCTCGGACGCACCGCCGCCATCTCGTCGAGCAGCCGGGCTATCTCCACTGTCGGCTCCGGTGCGTCGGGCGCGGCCTCCGCGAGCATGCTGTCCAGGTCCATCGGATTCTCCCTGACGATGATGATCGGTCAGTCAGTACATGTCCTCAGGAGGCCACGTTGTCCATCGCTCGCCGAGATATCTCGCCCGACGGGCGGCGCCTCACACTGCAATCTGGCGCAGGGCATGGGAAGCATCTTGTGTGACGCACCAGTTCAGATGGATCACATGGGAAACCTGATGTGGATGTGACTCTGCCCCTCACCAGCTGGTGGTGATCTCCTCGCCGTACCAGCCGAGTACGAGACTCCGGGAGATGGAGACTCCGGCCGGGATGACCACCTCGCCGGTGGCGAGGGCCTCGCGGAGCTCGTCGCGGCTCCACCACCGGGCGGCTTCGAGCTCGTCGTCGTCGACCCTGATGTCGGTGCTGGTGGCGCGGCCGGTGAAGCCGAGCATCAGCGAGGCCGGCAACGGCCATGGTTGCGAGCCCACATAGGCAACCGAACCGACGTGGACGCCGCTCTCCTCGAGCACCTCCCGGCGTACGGCGTCCTCCAGCGATTCACCCGGCTCGACGAAGCCCGCGAGAGTCGACCAGCGCCCCGCCGGCCAGCTCGGCTGACGACCGAGGAGCGCCCGGTCCTGCTCGTCGGTGATCAGCATGATCACGGCGGGATCGGTCCGCGGGAACTGGTCACGACCGCACGAGGGGCAGTGCAGCACATGGCCGGACGAGGTCGCTGCCAGGAGGCCACCGCAGTTGGGGCAGTGCTTCGTCGCGCGATGCCACTCGGCGAGGCCGACCGCGTGCGCGACGTACGGCGCCTCGTCGGCGGTGAGGACGCCGAGCAGTCCGCGCAGGTCCACCCAGGAGCCCTCGGCAGCCAGGTCCCTGCCGCCGAGCACGGCGAAGGTGATCTGCTCGTCGGTCTCTCCCAGCAGCACCCGCAGCCCGTCGGCGGTCTCGGAGGGATGCTGCCAGACCACCGTCTCCGCGGTCAGCACCCGGCTGCCAGCCAGCGTGATGGCCCGCGCTCGCGGCGAGGCCCAGGCCTGCTCCAGCCAGGCGGCATCGCCCCGGCGGTGCGCGATCCGGTCGTACGACGAGGTCGCGAACGGAATCGTCAGTTCGCCAGCCATCGAGCGAATGCCTCCGTGTTGAAGGGGCGACCGAGGAAGTCGGCGACCAGATCGGCCGCATCCGCCGAACCGCCCGGGGTCAGCACCTTGTCGCGATAGGCGGTGGCCGGGCCGGCGGCGAAGAGATCCTCACGATCGAAAGCGGTGAAGAGATCCTTCGCGATCGTCTCGGACCACATGTAGGTGTAGTAGCCGCTGCTGTAGTCGGTCAG
>JASLCW010000436.1 GCA_030151765.1 Marmoricola sp. | reverse complement strand
CCTCGGGCAGGCGACCAAGAGTCCCGACTTCAAGGCTTTCGTCGACGACTTCGCCAAGCAGTTGGGTCCGAACCTGACCACGCTGGGCCACATCGCCGGGAACGTGCTGCACGGTTTCGGGTCGATGTTCATGTCGACCGACAAGACGCTCTCCGGCGGCCTGTTGAAGTCGCTGGAGAAGATGTCGGCCAACTTCGCGGACATCGGCCAGTCGAAGGGCTTCCAGAACTTCCTCGAATGGGTCAAGGACAACGGCCCCGGCATCTGGCATGACGTCACGCAGATCGCCGAATCCATCGGGCTCATCATCAAGCGCGCGGCTCCGATCGGGACACTCGTCGTGCACAGCCTCGGACTGCTCGCCGAGGGCTTCAACAAGCTGGAGAACTCCAAGCTGGGATGGATCGTCCGCAACGTCGGGCCGTTCGGCCTTGCTGGCTCACTGAACCTGATCACCGAACTGGCGCCGAGGGTCGGCCACGCATTCGCGGTCGCGTTCAACGCGATCTATGACGTAATCCAGTTCGTCTGGAACAACGCGATATTGCCGTTCTTCCAGGGCTTCAGCGGAGCCATCGCCGTGTTCTTGCATCAGCTTGCGAACATGGTCGGTGCGTTCGCCCATCTGCCGTTCATCGGGGGCCAGTTCCGCGATGCGGCGAAGTGGCTCAACACGGCGGCGGATGCGGCGGACGGATTTGGGTCGAGCTTGCAGAAGATCCCGGACCGGCATGTGAAGGTCGACACGACTGCGCCGCAGGCAGTGGGTCCGGTGAAGACGTTGAAGGCAGTGCTGGATGGCTTGCACGACAAGACGGTGAACATCCTCGTCCAGCAGCACCGAGCACCAGGAGCGACAACCTCAGTGCTCGTGCCCGGTGCGACAGTCGGCCCCACCAAGCATCGTGCCGCCGGTGGTCCGACCCTCGCGAACGTGCTCTATCAGGTAGGCGAGCAAGGACCAGAATGGTTCATGTCCGCCACACCCGGTCGCATCCTGTCGCACGGTCAGGCACAGCAGGCGTTGACCAACGCTAGAGGTGCCACGTTCTCTCCCGCCCGCACGGGAAGCGGACCTGGCGCCTTCATGGGCAACGCGACGGTCCACATCGGCGAGATGCCGTTTGAGGGCTACGTCCAGGCGATCGTCGCCGACACCCTCGAGATGTAGGGGCGGGGCAATGATGGATTCGGGACCGATCAGTGTGCCGATCAGCATCGTCGCGGGACTGGGGGACCGCTATCGCGATGACCAAGAGGGACAACTCAGCGTCAGGCAAGTCCCTGGCGGGTGGATCTTTCAAGCGTGGGTACGCGACGATCTGACCCCCGAACAGATGGCGGCCTTTCACGCGTGGGTGCACATGACGGCAGGGCAACTCCTCGAGTCCGAGGACCCGCAGGGGAACGGCTGGTACCCAAGCGCCCTCAGCGAGGACACCTGGTTCATGGTGGTGACGGTGAGGCACCTGCCGGAGTGGTGATGGCTCAGAACGTCGCGAGCTCGTTGGGCATCGTCCTACTCACTCGGTCCTATTCAGCAAGTCCAGATGCAGGGTCAGAGCTGTCGATTTCCTCCCACCGTTCGAGGGCCGCACGCATCACTCGAACGCCGTCGTTGGTCTTGCCGGCGAGATCCTTGATGGCTCGCTCGACGTGCGCGAGATTGCCTTCCTTGTGAGCGACAGCTTCGCGGAAGTTCGCCATGTCGATGACGTAGCTGCTCGTGGGAAGTGGACCGTTCGGCCCCATTCCATCGATCGTGACGGCGTGTGCCATCGGCCCATCTCGGTTCACGAGTTCGTGTCCCTCGCCGAGTGTCCACGCGAATGAGTGACCGGGTGTCAGTGAAGCAATTCCAGCCTCGAGGCGGTCATGCATGACGTTCGGGTTAGCTCGCTTTGCTTCCGGGAACCGCGGCTCGACGCGCACTCGAACATCCGTCGCTGTCGTGGCCCCGGAGTTGCCGACGATGAACTCGAGGAACCATCCGTTGCCGGACTGAACCCTGACATCAGCCCACACGTATGGCTGCACTGCAGCCTCAGCGACGCTGCGCTGAAGGGCCGTCTGGCGTTGCATCTCGCGCACCTGGAGCCAGACGAAGAACGCGGAGACTGCAGCAGCCACGGCCGCTATGCCGCTTATCAATGCAACGACCACTGCTCGACTGTAGAGCGCACCTTGGGCGGTACGCCGCAAGATCGGAAAGAAGCGGCGGCTGAGCCGTGGCGATCTCGGCGATGCTAACCGCCCGCCCCTGATCCGCACCTGCCCGCGGCCCGCCGGCGCAAGGCAGATCACTCAGTCGGGAAGAGCCTCCCACGCTTGATGGCAGCCTCGAGCAATTTGCGGCCAGCCTGACGGAGCTTCCCACGCGTCGGCGGAACTCTTGTAAAGTCGATACTGGCATGATCGGCAACGCCGAGGTCTTCGGCATCGTCCAACGCTTGCAGTTGCACGACGGTGCCGTCGTCACACTCGACCTCAACGCGGTTGATCTCGGTGACGGATATGCCCCACGTGCCGTCCGACAAGCTACCGATTTCCTCGCGCCACCTACGGTTCGCCTCTTCGGGGCCGACCGACTCGCGGAGGGTGGAGAGCATCAGATCGTGTTTCGACGGGGTGAACGCCTCTGCGCTGTAGGACCCGTCTGTCTTGCGATGCGTCGGGTGAATCTGGCGGAACAGTGTCTCGTCCTTGGTCAGCCGTGTGGGATTAGACATTGATTCGGCCCTTCAAGAACTCGAGGAAGACGTCGCGGTCCCAGTCTCTATCTGACTCTGCCAGAGCATCCGTCTCGATGTTGTCGACGATCAACACCATCCGAGCCCCTGGTTCGATTACCCCGGCGAGTTCGACATCTCCACGTCGTAGCTCGACCACAACGGCGCCATCAGTTGATGGGATGAGGTCGACATCGAGACCCATGGCAGCGAGATCTTCGATCAGCAGGTCAAGGCGCTCAAGAACGTCGGTGGTAGGAATGCTGCTTTGCGGGCCCCACCAGCCATTTTCAAGAGCTCGTATCTCCGACAATCGAACCATCAGCGCCTTCTGTCCGACAGTACGTACTACCTCAACGCGGTGCACGTTGAACAGGTGCACCGGCTTCCTGCCGATGTCCAGTGTCTCACCCTCGACAATTACATCTGGCGCCGTGATGCCGTCGAGCGCGAGGACATTGCGGACGTAGGATGCGATTTCGTTGTTGAAGTGCTCGAGCACGCACGTAGCAATGCCATCGGGTGTCTTGAGCTGAAAGCTGAGGCTGGAACCGTCGTACTCGCTGACGACCCCCTCAAGCTCGTGAGCGACCGGAGTAGTGGGTAGAACCTCTTCAATGGTCCGCAGGATCTGGCGGGTACTGAGGTCCAAGTTGGCGCGTGCTCTTGAGTCAGTGGGATGCCCAAGAGTGATCCTCTCAGGGCCGTCGAGGCTTGCTCCGATTCGCCCAAGATCGCGACGCTGCGCAGGCGACAAGTCTTCAGCGCTCCTCGAAGTCTCGACCTGACGGAGGCGGCCGGTGACACGGTCTCGGGCCTCAGCAAATACGTCCGCGTACTGATTCCAGTCGTCATCCGCGTACTGGCCCAGTCTGCGGTGGAGCATCATTTGAGGTCGAGCACTACCCTCGCCGACGCCGATCAACCGCAGGTCAAAAGCGGCTTCGAATCCAGCAGGCACGCGGGACCTGTCGGGGTTGCGCTCGAGCCATACCTCTTTAGCTTCGGCTACTACTGCCTCTCGGAAGTAGCCCACCTCTCGTGCCGTTTCCGCGGGCATGCCAACGGGATTGAAGCGATCGCCCGTCAGCCGGAAGTACGCGAACTCATTTGAAGAGAGCTCGTCGGACGCCTCATCCTCGTCCTTGCTCATCCGAGGAACGTAGCAGCGACGTCTGACGCGGTGTGTGCTTTTGAAGAAAGCCGTCGGCGGCTATCTCTGACTCCGATGAGGGCCAGCTCAGGTGGGCCGGGTGGCATGCCTGTATCGCGGGGCCTCACGTCGGCTCCGGGAAGTTCTCGTTCGTCAGCCCACCGCGCGGCATCGCGAGCTTGGTTCGGGTCTGGCCGGTGCGATGTGCGTTCCAGGCGCGGATCGTCAAGGCCAGGCCCTCGGTCTCGTTGATCCGCCCGCCGGCCACCCGGAGCTTGGTGATGCGTGCGCGGAGTACGGCGATCGGGTCCGTGGCCGCGATGCCGTCCCCGTCTGCGACCCGCATCAGGAACCAAGTTGCGTCGTCGGCGTCGGTCTTGGAGAAGAGGTAGTGGCACAAGCCGATCACCGACGCCGGGAGGCGCTCCCGAGAAGCGAGCTTGGAGGCGAGTTCGGCCGAGGTGCGGATCTCGGGATGCTGCTCGATGAAGTCGTTCATCTCCAGCGGCGTGGGGCGAATGGCTCCGGTGTTGGTGCGATGCCCGCGCTCCCACATGACGGCTCTGCGGGCCACGGCGGCCAGGGTGGATGAGTTGTCCTCGCCGGCGAGTTTGAGTGCGTCGGAGAAGGAGCGCTTGATGCCGGCGTCGACGGTAGGCATCACGTCGGGGTCCAGGCCGCGGACCACGACCATGGGCACGGTCACGTCGGCCTGTACGACGGCATTGAGACGATGCTGGCCGTCGAAGAGATGCCCATCGACGGAGATCTTGATGGTCTCGCCGTTGAGATGCCAGTGACCGGCGGTCATGTCTCGTGCATAGGCATCGACCACAGGCTTGCGGAGGTTGCGGTTGGCGGGGTTGCGGGCCAGCCAGGATTCGGCGATGGCGGGCGAGACGTCGATGATCTCGACGGTGGGCGAATCGGGCATGGGGGCGTTCCTGTCGGGGTTGATGCTTCGGATGAGGGCATGCGTGTACGCCCACCCGGAGCGGGACCACAGTCCAGATCAGACCGTGGTCCCTGCCTCGCGCTGCGACGAGGCATTCCCCGGGTGGGGTCAGGGTGGGCTTCGGCCCGGCGGGTAGGTGAGGGTCACGCGACGCCTCCGCTCTCGCGGTACCGCTTGATCATCTTCCGCAGGGTCTTGGCGAGGTCCTCGGCCTGCTGGACGCTCATCTCCGCGCCGTGAGTGAGGCGGACCGTGGGAGTGGTGTTCTCGCGGTTCTCCGGCGACGTGACCGAGTCGAGGTCCACGAGCACCGCGTCATGGAACCGAGGCTCAGCGAGGGCTTCGTGATACCCGGTGCGGTCCTCGACGGTGGCTTCCATCCGGTGGATGCAGTTGCCCACGTTCCACAGCTCGGCCGCGTGGTGAGCCGGATCCTCGACGCACCAGTCCGGGCAGGTGATGTCGATCGAGTGGGTGGTCGTCCTGGTCATCAGTCGTCACCGCCCAGCTCTGTCAAGATCTCCAGCTTGGGCGGTCGCCGTAGCAGCGAACAGGCGGTTCGCGACCGTCGCTATCACGTCCATCGCAGAGCTCTCCTTGTCGACGGTGTACTCCTGCATGATCTGGACCGCGACACTCAGAGCGAGGCCCGCATAGAGCGTGTCCAGGCAGACCCCGACATCAGCGGCAAGAACGCTCGCCCGACCGGCGGTGCGCAAATCGGCTATCAGAGTCGGAATGCGATCGACCGGGATCAACCGAGCTGCGGTCAGGACCTCAACCACACCCTCTTCGATATCCTCGTGCACATCGAGGACTGCACCACGCTCCGCGTGGATCAGCTCGTGGGTAAGGGTTGCGACTTCGTCAAGCGGCGTTAGGTCGCTTTTGAGAACGATTCGGTCTTCATCGAAGAAGATCACGCCGAGGTCATCCTGAGACTCGGACCAGTCGACGTCGAAGTGCGGAAAATGAGACCGGAGATGCTTCCATGGATCCCAGCGGCGGTGGTCCGGCTCGATGACGTCAGCAGTACTTAGGTCATCGGAATGGACGATCCGAAGTTGACGGCGACGATCAGTGGCGGTGCTCATCAGCGCCACTCCTTGCGCACGAATGTCTCGAAGAGCGCCAGCTCCGCGGTGTGCTGCAGGCTCCGGGCGAGCTCAAGCATCTCGGCGGGAGTCATCCGCAGGTCGATCGACTCAGTGCCCTCCGGGCTTCGGTGCGTCACCTCGAGGCGAGCCCACGTCTGTTGATCCCATCCGGAGTAGGCACGTTCGGCCTCGAGATACGTTCGCCATGTGTCGCCGCCGGGACGCCGGGCGTTGCCATCGCTGGCATAACTGGCGAAGTCGGGCGGCGCGATGGCGGGAAGGATTCGGCCAACCTCGCCGCCACGATGGACGTTGACCTCATCCATCGAGCACCCCTCACTGAGGGCCACGAGGTGGTCACCGATGCACCAGTCGGGGCAATGCGGCGGGAGATCTTCGTAGCCCTTGGGCTCGGCCGGCACCGCGCTCACTGGTGGACCTCCAGCCACTCGGCGGCGGCCACGAGTTGCTTGGCGCGGGAGTAGGTCGCGGTGGACATGCCCACGGCCGGGGCGACGACCTCGCGGGTGTCGAACTTCTTCTTCTGGTCTTCGTTCGCAGGTACGGAGACCAACTTCCCGTGCTGCGCAGCGCGACCGCGCTCCTGCCCCTCGGTCATCGCTTCCTTCGCCTTCGGCCGTTCCAGATCGTCCGGGTCATGGTTTGCCGGTTGTGTGCACCAGGTCGGACAAGCCGGGTGCTTCACCTGCCCAAGTGTCGTCGTGCTCATGCTGTCGCTCCTATCGGCGCGGTGATCGCGGTGCCCGACAGGCTGCGCTCAGCCCCCGACGCAACCGGCGTACAGCCGTGCGCACGAGCGGCCAGGTGCTCGCTGATCGCAACCGCCACAAGCTGGACCCAGCAGGCGGCAGGCTTGACGAGGTTGTCCTCTGCGTGCGCGAGGTAGACCGCGCTGATCCCCGCGACCTCGGAGACCTCCTCCAGACTCATCCCCGCCTTCGACCGCAGGGCCTTCAGCGAGCTCCCGATGCCGGTCTGGCTCTCCCGCTCCCGGTTCGGCAGCCGGTAGGAGCCGTTCTCCATGTAGATCCGCGAGCAGGTCTCCCCGACGTCCCCGGCGCCCAGGCCGATGATGTGGAGGATCTGCTGCAGGGTCGCCGACGTCAGCCGCACGTCAGCCTTGTCGCCACGGTCTTGCGCTGCGAACAGCGCCTCGATCTCGTGACGGATGTAGTCGCGCTCGGTGACGCGCTCGATGGTTGTGGTCACTTCTGTGTTCCTCTCACCCGGGTGAGGTCGAGAGGCCGACGAAGTAGCACATACGTAGCACGGTGCGACATGACGAAGGCCCCTGATCTCTGCGTTTCTGCAGGTCAGGGGCCTAATCGCTACTGGTGGGCGATACTGGGTTTGAACCAGTGACCTCTTCCGTGTCAAGGAAGCGCGCTACCGCTGCGC
>JASLCW010000051.1 GCA_030151765.1 Marmoricola sp. | reverse complement strand
AGTGGTCCCCGTCGGAGATCTGCCACAGCCCCCAGCTCGTCTGCCGGCCCCCGTTGTCGGTCGGGTTCGTCGCCTGGGGATCGCCCCCCGATTCCGCCTCGGCGATGGCGGCCATGAGCGGGGCCAGGGCCTGGCTGCCGCCGGCCTGCACCCACGCACCTTCGAGCTGGGCGTACGTCAGCCGGGTCACAGCAGATCCGACTCGATCGGGATTTCGCGCATCTCCCAGTGCCGGGCCACGGCCGCGTTGGCGAGCATCACGGCCAGGTCGATCGAGTCCACCGCGCGGTTCAGCTCAGGACTGATCGGCACGTAGGAATTGAGCAGCCGGGCGAACTCCAGCCCGGCCGCGCGAACGCGCTCGTACACCTCGGCCTGGCCGTCACGCGGCGGGTGATAGGTGAACCGCTCGACCAATTCGACGTCGTAGATCCGGTGGGGCCTGTTCATGCTCATCAGGACCGGCCGAAGTAGCTGCCGCCGCTCTTCTTACGGGCGGGGCCGGCCGGAGGAGCGCCCTCACCGGCCCCGCCGTCCCCGCCGTCGCCACCCTCGGGCGCGGCGGGAGCATCTCCGATTCCGAAGGTCTGGTGCAACCACCTCTTGCCCTTGCCGTAGGGGATCCGGGCGCCCTTGCCCTGGGTGGTGTCGTACACCTCGATCTCGAAGTCGTCGTCGTCGTCGGGCTCGGCTGCCCGGGCGTTCAGCTCGGCGAGCAGCTTCTTCTCGTCCTCGTTCAGTGCCATGCGCGCTCCTCCTACTGCGTGCGCCGGGCCTTGCCGGCGACCGTGTGTCCGCCGCGGGGGCCGGCCTTGCGCACGATCGCGATGTGCAGGACCCGGCGGTGCTTGCCCTTGCCCACGCGGATCGTGCGGTAGCGGGTCGCTCCGCCCCGGCGCTGCTCCTCGGCGTTCGGCATGCAGAACAGCATATAGTCGACTTGGACATCGTGTAGATATGATGGCGGTCTATTTGTCCATGGAGGAGCAAACATGGCCATCACCTTCGGCGCCGCTCTGGACGACGTCACCGCGGACCCCGCCGAGCTGCGCCTGCTGCTAGCCGGCCCCCAGGACGAGGACGGGGACGAGGTCGAGGAGGAGCTCGCCGCGGACCCGGATCCGGGCTGGGGCGAGCCGGGCCTGGGCGAGCGGCTCATCGATGCGGCCAAGGGCGCGCGCGGCCCCGCGCCGAAGGCCTCCGCGAAGGTGCGCCGGGACGTCCAGGCGAAGACCGCGCTGATGCTGCAGATGCTGGCCGGCACCTGGCGCATGCGGGACCCGCTGTGCGGTGGCGCCGCACTGGACGCTGTGCCCGAGGTGTCGGACGCCCTGGCCGACATCCTCTGCGACAGCCCCGACGTGGTGGCATGGTTCACCGCCACCGGCGGGTTCATGAAATGGGTCAAACTGGCGATGGCGGTGCAGCCCGTCGCGACGATGGCACTGCAGCACCACGTGCTGCACACCGTCGCGCTGGACGAGGACGAGGACCAGGCCCCCGGGCCCGACTGGTCGGGCTATGGCGCGTAGGGCCGTCGAAGAGGAGATACCCCAGCTCCCACGGGTGCCGTGGAGCGAGATCAGGGGTGACTTCATCACGGCCTGGGGCTACCCGGGCGGCGAGTTCAACCCGGAGCACCTGGAGATCCTCGGCCCGACCGGCAGCGGCAAGACCTACGCCGAGGCCACCGTGCTGCGCGAGCGGGTGCGCCGCCGGAAATCGGCGGTGATCTTCATCGCGACCAAGCGCGCCGACGCCACGATCATGCGACTGGGCTGGCCGATCGTGGACGACTGGAAGGACGTCGTCAAGAACCGCCAGTGCATCTACTGGCCGCGCACCGACCTGCAGGGCGAGCAGTGGGAGGCCTACATGGCCCGCAAGCTCGAAGACCTGCTCGACCGGCTGTGGCGGGCCGGCGCCCCGGTCGTCCTCGTGTTCGATGAGATCGGCACACCCGAGGACCTCTCGCGCCGCCTGCGGATCATGATCCGCCGCTACTGGCGCGAAGCCCGCTCGCTCGGGATCACCCTGGTCGCCATGAAGCAGCGCCCGCAGGGAACCCAGCGCGACATGCACTCGGAGACCGGCTGGGTGATGGCCTTCCAGCCCAAAGACGAGGACGACGGAGTCAGAGTCGCGCAGGTCATGGGCTCGCGCCGCATCTGGCTGCCGATCCTCATGAACGATCTCGACCACGAGAAGCACGAGTTCGTGCTGCTCAACACCCGCTCGCGCCAGGCGGTCATCACCTGGATCGACACTCCCCTACGACCGGCCGCCCAGCAGCAGCGCGGCCTCTACAGGAAGGCATCCTGATGCCCGTTCCGCTGTCCGCCGCGGCGCACATCTTCATCAGCGTCCTGCTCCTGGGCACGCTGTGGCGCGTCGTCGCCTACCACCTGCTGGCCAGCTCCAACTCCACCGCGCAGCACGTGGGCGCGGGGATGATCACGCAGTACTGACCGAGAGGACACGACATGCCGGCAGCAGCGGCAGCCGCCGCCCCCACCAGCACCGGGGGCGCCATGGCCAGCGGGGGAACGAACCCGTTCTGGCAGGCCAGCAATCTGTACGCGGAGAAGATCACCAGCACGGCGGTCACGCCGAGCACCACCGCCCAGAACTATTTC
>JASLCW010000087.1 GCA_030151765.1 Marmoricola sp. | reverse complement strand
CTGCCGCGCCCCAAGGCGATCCTGATCGTCAGCGCGCACTGGGAATCAGCGCCGGTGTCCCTCAGCGCCTCCGGCGTCCCGCTCGTCTACGACTTCGGCGGATTCGACCAGAAGTACTACCGGATGACCTACGCGACCCCCGACGCCTCCGCCCTCGCGGCTCGCGTGGCGGCCGCGATGCCCGACAACGAGCCGGTGCACCAGCACCCGAGCCGTGGCCTGGACCACGGCGCCTGGGTGCCGCTGAAGATCATGTATCCGCAAGCCGACATCCCGGTGCTGCAGATGTCGCTGCCCACCCAGGACCCCGGCCGGCTGCTGCAGCTGGGCCGTCGACTGCGGGAGCTGCGCGACGAGGGCGTGCTGGTGATCGGCTCCGGCTTCCTGACCCACGGCCTGCCCTTCCTCACCGACTGGCGCCTCGACGCCGACGCCCCCGGCTGGTCGGTCGACTTCGACGCCTGGGCGGCAGAGGCCATCTCTCGCGGTGACGTCGACGAGCTGGCGTCATACAAATCGAAGGCGCCGGGCATGCCCTATGCGCACCCGACCGTCGAGCACTACACCCCGCTCTTCGTGACCCTGGGCGCCGCCACCGATCCGGAGACACCTGCCGACCAGATCATCGACGGCTTCTGGATGGGCCTCTCCAAGCGCTCCCTGCTGGTTACGTGACCGGGTCGAGTGCTCCAGCGCGTCGGATCCGACGCGCTGGAGCACTCAACTGCGCGGATCGAAGGGCTGCGTACCGATCTCGATGCGCAGGTCCCTGATCCCGGAGTACCGCCGGGCATAGGTCAGTTCGTCGCGCAGATCGCCGATGGCATTGACCAGGACCGGCCCCACCTGCAGCGTCGACAGCGTTCCGAGCGCATAGCCACCCGAGTCGAGATAGCCGCTGCCGCTGTCCCCGGGGATGCCCGGCGACCGGGCGACGTACGAGTGCGACCAACCGCGCGACGCCGGTACGTCGGGCAGCGTCATCCCGGACTGCCTCGAGGCGGTGCTCCCGGCCTTGCGAAGTTCGGAGCGGCCGATCCCGTAGACCTGCTGGGCGACCGTGATCTCATGGTCGGCCAGGCCCGCGGGCCCGCCCCAGTAGGGCATCGACGGATTGACCAGCCGATGCGCCGAGGCCGGGAGCCGGATCAACGCGAAGTCGTTGTACGCACAGCGCACCGGATCGCGATCGTGTCGCCGCTGCATCGTCAGCCAGCTGCTGTAGGCGAGCCGGCCCCAGGCCACCACCCGACCGCGCCCGACATTCGTGTTGCCGAGCGTGATCGCCACCGGCGTGCCCAGGGGCTGCGACGGGGTCCGACATCCGTCGGGGCCCTGTCCGGTCTCCGCGCAATGCGCTGCCTGGCCGAGGTAGAGATGACCGGCGACATCGGAGAAGACGAAGTTCGCGGTGCACTGACCGTCGCCGGTGAAGGTCCGGTCACCCGGCATCACCGTGGCCGTTCCGGGCGACGCCCAGCCCGCCGTACGGCGTGCCAGGGGGTCTTGCGCGGACGCCAGCGTGGCCACGTGCGGCGTGCCTCGAGAGGGCGATGATGTCGGCGGATGCGCCATCCAGATGTATCCGCCGACGACCGTCGCCAGGATCAACAGGAACCGGAAGCCGGCCCCGCCGCGCTGATCGGGTACGCCCACCTGATCAATGATGCCCCGAAGGTCAGCGAATGCGGAGCTTCCGCATCATCGCCATGCCCTTGAGGTTCTGGTCGATCACGTCCGTGTAGGGCTTGTCGTCCGGCGTGGTCAGGACCTGCTTCTTGAGCACCGCGACATTCTGGATGTCGGTGTACTTGAGCAGGCCGTAGTCGCCGTGACGGGCACCGACGCCGGAGTTCTTGAAGCCACCCGACGGGGTCGCCTTGGAGGCGTAGGAGCAGGCCAGACCGTCGTTGATGTTGACGCCGCCGGACTGGATCCGGCGACCGACCGCCTCGGCCTTCTTGAGGTCGGTGCCCCAGATGCTCGCGTTCAGGCCGTAGTCGGTGTCGTTGGCACGCTCGACCGCCTCGTCGACGGTGTCGTAGGCGTAGATCGACACCACCGGGCCGAAGGTCTCCTCCGTGGCGTGAACCATGTCCTTCGTGACGCCGGTCAGCACCGTCGGCTCGAAGAAGGTCGGCCCGAGGTCGGGGCGCGCCTTGCCTCCGGTGAGCACGGTCGCGCCCTTGTCGACGGCGTCGTCGACGTGGCGCTGAACGCGCTCGAGCTGGGTCGGCGAGATCAGGCCGCCCATCTGCGGGTCGTAGTCGTACGCCGCTCCCACGCGCAGGGCCTGCACCGCCGCCACGAACTTCTTCGTGAACTCGGCCTCGAGCTTCCGCGGCACGTAGATCCGCTCGATGTGCATGCATGCCTGGCCGGCGTTGAGGTAGGTGCCGAACATGGCACCCGCGACGGTCTCGTCGATATTGGCATCCTCGAGCACGATCAGCGGGTTCTTGCCGCCGAGTTCGAGGGTGCAGTCGATCAGGTTCTCCCCGGCACGCGCGCCGACGAAGCGGCCGGTCGCGGTGGAGCCGGTGAACATCACGAAGTCGGCGTTGTCGATGATCGCCGGGCCGATGTCCGGACCTTCACCGCACACGACCTGGACCAGGCCCGCGGGCAGGCCGGCTTCGTAGAGCAGCGAGATGCCGAAGGAGACGCACAGCGTGGACTTGTTGTCCGGCTTCAGGACGACGCCGTTGCCGGCGAGCAAGGCGGGCATCTGGTCGGACAGGCTGATCGCGAAGGGGAAGTTCCACGGCGAGATCAGGCCCACGACACCCTTGGGCACATGCACCTCGGTCGAGGTCGACACCACCGGTACGACGCCGCCGTGCTTGCGCTCCTTGAGGACCCGGGGCGCGACCTTGAGGTAGTGGCTGGTCGTCATCAGGACGTCGCAGACCTCTTCGAAGGACATCCGGCGAGCCTTGCCGGTCTCCATCTGCATCAGGTCGACGACGGTCTCGTAGTTCTTGATGAGCAGCGCGTGGAAGCGCTTCATCACGCCCATGCGCTTCTTCAGCGGCCACGACGCCCAGATCTGCTGGGCGGCACGCGCCCGCTCGTACGCCGTCTCGA
>JASLCW010000345.1 GCA_030151765.1 Marmoricola sp. | reverse complement strand
GTGCTGCAGGGCCTCGGCGGCGGCATGCTGATGCCGCTGGGCATGACGATCATGACCCGGGCGGCCGGCCCGAAGCGGATGGGCCGGTTGATGGCCATCCTCGGCGTCCCGATGCTGCTCGGGCCGATCGGCGGGCCGATCCTCGGCGGCTGGCTGATCGGGGCTGCCAGCTGGCACTGGATCTTCCTGATCAACGTGCCACTCGGCATCATCGCGATCGTCTACGCCTGGTTCGTGCTCAAGCCGGACAGCCCGGAACCCTCGGAGACCTTCGACTTCCTGGGCATGGCGCTGATGTCTCCCGGCCTCGCGCTCTTCCTCTTCGGCGTCTCCTCGCTGCCCGCGGAGCAGGGTGACTTCGGCGCGCCGCGGGTGTGGTTGTCGATGCTCGCGGGTGTCCTGCTGATCGCCGCCTTCGTGTGGCACTCCTTCCGACCGGCGCATCCGCTGCTCGATCTGCGGTTGCTGGCCCATCGCGAGCTGGCCGTCTCGCTGATCACGATGTTCCTGTTCGCGGCCGCCTTCTTCGGCGGCCTGCTCCTGGTCCCGACCTATTTCCAGCAGATCCGCGGCGAGAGCACGCTGCACGCCGGACTCCTGGTCGCACCGCAGGGTCTCGGCGCCATGGTGACGATGCCGATCGCCGGTCGTCTCGTCGACAAGCTGCCCATCGGGCGCATCACGCCGATCGGCTTGGTCGGCATCCTGATCGGCATGTTCGGGCTGACTCAGGTCACCGCGGACACGGCGTACTGGAAGCTCATCGTCACGCTCTTCGTGATGGGTCTCGGCATGGGCGCGACGATGATGCCGCTCTTCACGGCCGCACTGCGCACCCTGCGCGAGCACGAGGTCGCGCGCGGATCGACGCTGCTGAACATCTCGCAACAGGTGTCCAGCTCCGCCGGTGTCGCACTGATGTCGGTGCTGCTCACCAACCACCTCAACAACTCGCCGGTCATCCCCGGTACAGCGAGCCCGCAGAATCCCGGTGGCCTCCGGGAGACCTACGCCTCGATCCTGTCCAACACCCGGCCCAAGCTCTTCTCGACGATGCACCTCGACCCGGCTCGGGTGACCACCGGACTACACGACGCGGCGAGTTCCTTCGCGCACACCTATTGGGTGGCGTGGGCACTGGTGGCGCTCACCCTGGTCCCGGCACTGATGCTCCCTCGCAAGCACGAGGAGATCCACCTCGGCGAGGACGCCGATCCCGCCGCCGCCCCCGTCGTCCTCTGACTAAGGTCGACTCATGGACGACTTGGTTCGGCTGACCGCGATCCGCGACACCCCGCTGGACGTCACCGAGGTGATCGGGGCGGTCGAGGACGGCGCGCACGGAGCGGTCTCCGTGTTCGTCGGCACGGTCCGCGACGAGGACGGCGGCAAGTCGGTCGAGGCGCTCGAGTACTCGGCGCACCCGACCGCGATCGACCGGCTCACCGATGTCTGCGCCAAGGTCGCGGCCGACCACGGGGTCAAGGTCGCGGCGGTGCACCGGGTCGGGCTGCTCGCGATCGGGGACATCGCCGTCGTGGTGGCGACCAGCGCCGGGCATCGCGGCACCGCCTTCGACGCCACCCGCGAACTGATCGACACCCTCAAGGCCGAGGTGCCGATCTGGAAGCACCAGACCTTCGGCGACGGCACCCAGGAGTGGGTCGGTACGCCGTGACCGTCGCCGGCATCGTGCTCGCTGCCGGGCTCGGGCACCGCATGGGCCGGCCCAAGGCCGAGATCGAGATCGGCGGGGTCCGGCTGCTCGACCGGGCCACCGACGCGCTGCGCGCAGCCGGGTGCGAGCCGGTCATCGCCGTCGTCCAGCAGGATGTCCGGTCGAACGCGATCACGGTGGTCAATCCCGACCCGGCGAGCGGCATGCGGTCCTCGCTCGAGGCCGGTATCGAGGCCGTGACCACTGCTGATGCCGTCGCCGTGATCCTCGTCGACATGCCGGGGATCACCGGCGACGCGATCGCCGAGGTGATCGCCGGATGGCGGCCCGGCCGGATCACGGTCGGCACCAGCGGCGGGCGTCGTACCCACCCGACGGTGATGTCACCACGACAGTGGCGCGAGGCCGTCGTACTCGCGGAGTCGGACGAGGGCGCCCGGCGCTATCTCGCGCAGCACCCGGGCCTCGTCGACGAGGTTCCGGTCGCCGTCGACCCGACGGATCTCGACACCCCGGAGGATCTGGCTCGCTGGTGAACGGGTCGGTCAGCCTCCCGCGAAGGGCGGGAGTACGTCGACGACGGCGCCCTCGGCGAGCGCCGTGTCGGGCGCGGCCTGCTGCCCGTCCACGAGGTACGACGACGCGGCACAGATGCGGCCCAGCGAGGGCCGGCCGGCGAGAGCGGTGCGCAGTTCGGCCAGGGTCGCAGCCTCGATGTGCTCCTCGACCGCCCCGGCCGCCTGCCGCGCCGAGGCCCAGTACCGAACCGTCACCATGGGCCAACCTCCTGCCAATCCGGACACGACTAGGCTAGTTGAATGGTCCAGGAACTGATCGATCGATACGGACGGGTGGCCACCGACCTGCGCGTGTCGTTGACGGACCGCTGCAACCTGCGCTGCACCTATTGCATGCCGGCCGAGGGAATGCCATGGCTGCCCGGCGCCGACACCCTCACCGACGACGAGATCGTCCGGCTGGTGACGATCGCGGTCCGGGACCTCGGCGTACGCGAGGTGCGCTTCACGGGTGGGGAACCCTTGCTGCGACCCGGGCTCCCGAGCATCGTCAGCCGGTTGCGCGAGGTCGACGGCGAGGTCGATCTTTCTCTCACCACCAATGCGATCGGCCTGGCCGGCAAGGCGAAGGCCCTCCGGGACGCCGGGCTCGACCGGGTCAATGTCAGCCTCGACAGCCTCGATCCGGCGACTTTCCGCGAACTGACCCGGCGCGACCGCCACGACGACGTCCTGGCCGGGCTGCAGGCAGCTCGCGACGCGGGCTTCGATCCGATCAAGCTCAATGCCGTCCTGATGCGCGGCATCAACGACCACGAGGCGCCACAGCTGCTGCGCTGGGCGATCGAGCACGACTACCAGCTGCGCTTCATCGAGCAGATGCCTCTGGACGCGCAGCACGCCTGGGACCGCTCGACCATGGTGACGGCCGAGGAGATCTTCGCGCTGCTGGCCGCCGACTTCGACCTGATCCCCGCGGAGGAACCGCGCGGAAGCTCGCCGGCCGAGCTCTACGAGGTCGTCGGCGCCGATGCGACCGTGGGTGTCATCGCCTCGGTCACCCACCCCTTCTGCGGCGCCTGCGACCGGGTCCGGCTCACCGCCGA
The DNA here is from genome assembly GCA_030151765.1 of Marmoricola sp. GTDB lineage: Bacteria > Actinomycetota > Actinomycetes > Propionibacteriales > Nocardioidaceae > Marmoricola. The sequence continues at coordinate 1,791 of JASLCW010000345.1, read as the reverse complement.
CGGACAGATCCGCAACTGCCTCTTCGCCCGCACCGAGTCCGATCTCCGTACGCCGATGCGCGCCGGCGCGAGCGACGACGCCCTCGCCGCACAATGGCAGCGAGCGATGGCGACCAAGGCGGCCGGGCACGGCATCGATGATCCGTCGTTCATCCAGCCCGCGCGGGCGATGAGCGCGATCGGCGGCTGATGTGCTGACCGTCGACGAGTACCGCGAGCGGGTCCTCGCCGCGGTGTCGCCGACGGAGCCGCGTCGTACGGCGCTGCGGGAATGTCTCGGCCTGGTCAGTGCCGAAGAGGTGGTCAGCGAGATCGCGCTGCCCTCCTTCGACAATTCCTCGATGGACGGGTACGCCGTCCGCGCCGCCGATGTCGCCGCGGCCACCGACGATCGACCGGTCGTGCTCCCCGTGATCGGCGAGAGTGCCGCGGGCGGCGTGGGCCCCGATGAGGTGGGAGCGGGGACGGCCGCGAAGATCATGACCGGGGCGCCGATGCCTCCCGGCGCGGATGCCGTGGTGCCCTATGAGTGGACCGACCGAGGCGCCGAGAGCGTCTCCATCACCCGCGGCGCACAGCCCGGCGAGCACGTCCGCCGGATCGGTGAGGACATCGAGACAGGGGCCCGCGTCCTGACCGCCGGCACCGTGCTCGGACCCCGGCAGATCGCGCTCGTGGCCGCGGTCGGGCGGGCCGAGGTGTTGGTGCACGGACGGCCGACGGTCGCCATCGTCTCGACCGGTACCGAGTTGCGAATGCCCGGCGAGACGCTCGGACCGTCCGGTCTCTACGACTCCAATTCCACGCTGCTGGCCACCAGCGCCGAACGGGCCGGCGGCCGCGTCGTCCACACCGGACACGTCGCCGATTCACCCGAGGACTTCCTGGCCCTCGTCGACGGTCTCGACGCCGATGTGATCGTCACGTCGGGCGGCATCTCCATGGGCGACTACGACATCGTCAAGGCGACGCTCGCCCCGCGCGGCCTGTGGTTCGGCGGGCTGGCGATGCAGCCGGGCAAACCGCAGGGCTTCGGCCGCGTCAACGATCGTTCCCTGCTCATGGCGATGCCGGGCAATCCGGTGTCGTCGTACATCAGCTTCCATCAGTTCGTCCTGCCCGTGCTGCGACGACTGATGGGCATCACCCCCGAGTACGACGTACCCACGACCGCCCTTCTGGAGAAGCCGGTGACCTCCCCCGTAGGTCGCCGGCAGTTCCTGCGCGGCCGTCGTACCGGCGATGGCACCGTGGCGCCCGTCGGCGGCCCCGGCTCCCACCTGCTCGGCGGGCTGGCCGACGCCGACTGCCTGATCGTGATCGACGAGGACCGCACCGATGTCGCCGCGGGGCAGACGGTGGCGGTCCTCGACCTCGAAGGCTTCTAGGCAGCCACATCTGCTGGTTTGGCTGTTCCCGTCCTCCGGGCGCATGGGCGCTGCCTCGGCTGATCGTCGTCGGCGGGTCGCGCTGGTCGGTGGGTCACCGACCAAAAAGCGCAGCGACGGGGCGAGGCCCGGCGGGTGGCCACGGCTTCCTCCCGGCTCACGGCAGGCTTCACGACCAAGATCAGTCAGATTCGCCCCGGATCAACCGTTATTGCGCATGATCCGGGTCGAAGATGCATGATCGTCGGTCACCTCTGATGCCGGTGTGGTTCGTGGTGCTGGCGGAAGGTGGTCGGCACTGTCGAACACACCCTTTACCCACCGATCACACCGAACTCGGTGTGATCGGTAGGTAAACCGTGTGCACGACCGAACGGAAGTGCAGGATGTGACAGCTGAGACC
>JASLCW010000329.1 GCA_030151765.1 Marmoricola sp. | reverse complement strand
GCCGTGGTAGGTGTGCACGATCACCGGGGTGCCGGTCCAGTGCGCCGCCATCCGGCCGACGGCCCCGGCCTTCGTGCTGTGGGTGTGCACGACATCGAAGGAGCGGCGCCGGAAGAGACGAGTCAGGTCGGCCAGCGCCCGGGCGTCGTCGCGCGGGGAGATCGGTGCCACCAGGCTCGGCTCGATCACGACCTCGAGCCCGGCCGCGCGCGCCTGCTCGGTCAGCGGGCCGCCGAGGCCGGTGACGACGGTGACCCGATAGCGGTCGGGATCCAGGTTCAGCGCGCCTCGCACCGCGACGCCGCCGGCACCGGCGATGCAGCGGGTGATCACCTGGGCGACTTCGATGCGGTCCGCGGTCCGGGTCATGACGACACGCTGTTCCGGTGCAGGTCGCGGAGCGGGCCGGCCAGCATCATGCCCAGTGGTACGCCGGGTGCGCCCAGGTCGAGCTCCACGCATGGCAGTCGGTCGGTCAGCCGATGGGCCGCCTCGGTGACACTGGGGAGGACCGTCGTACTCCCGCCGGCGAGGGCGAGCGTCGCCGAGAGTGCCCAGAAGCGGCCGAGCTCACCGGCCGCGAAGGTCCCCGCGACGAGTGCGCGGGCGGCTGCCTCACCGGTGATCTCGGTGACCGTCGGGGTGGATGCTCCGCTCCGACGGATGACGACGACCAGGTCGGGCACCATGCGCGCCGGCCGCGATCCCCACTCGTAGTCGCGCCGGTGATGTGTCGTACGGCTCGGGTGCCGGGGTCCGGGAAGAGCGGCGCCCGGGGCGAGCCGCAGGGGTTCCGCCAGTCCGTGCATCGTGACGCCGTCGCTGACGGCGAGGTTGTCGCACAGGGCGACCGCGCCGCGGGCGAGTTCGCCGGCGACGATCGTGGACTTGCCCAGCCCGCCGGGACCGGCCAGCGCGACCACCGCACCCTCGACCCGCAGCACGGACACGTGGAGGGGAGCCAGGCCGTGTTGCGCGGCCCACCAGAGCGCCGGGTAGTGCACCAGCACCTCGGCCTCGAGCGCACGTTGCCGGCTCCGCAGCAACCGCGCCGCACCCGCCTGCGCGGCCGAGGGCAGCCAACGGCTCCGGGTCTCGATACCGTCCGTGTGGCCGATCGACCATCGCTGCGTGTGACCGGAGCCGCCCACGCTCTCGAAGATCACGTGGCCCTTCCCGTCCGTCCACGCGCCGCGGGTGACAGGCGCCATCCCGGAGCGGTCGAAGGGGCTCCGCTCCGCCTCGATCCACACGTGCACGTCGGGGCGCCCGACGCGCGCGTCGGTGCGGCCCGCGTGTCCCGTCGCGGCGACCATCTGGACGGCGCGACCCGGCACGGCCGAGTCCACCGCGACCACCTGGCCCGCGGTGCGGAGCACGTAGGTCAGCGTCTTCATCGCAGGCTCCGCCACCGGCGGCTGGACGAGGCGGAGTCGAGGATGCCGACGACCGGCCAGCGCATCGTCTGGATGACGTCGCCGATCTCGTCGACGTCGCGCTGGAGCGGACTGCTTCCCGACAGGACCACGATGCCGGCGGTGATCTCCTCGTCGAGGCCGACATCGGCGATGAGGGAGAAGCGGACCCGTCCGCGCAGGGCACTCACCACCGCGTCACCGGCGACGAAGGCGCCGGCGCCGACCCGCGCGGCCGTTCGGCGAGCCGCGTCGGCATCGAGATCGGACAGCTCCACGACGAGCTCCTCGGCCCGTTCCCGGTCGTGCCGCTCGACGCCGATGAGCACGAGCGTCTCCACGCCCTGCCGCCTCGCCGCCACGCTGAGGGTGTGGTGCAGGGTGGTCGGGCTCTGGCGGACGGCGCCGATCATGGGCGCGCCGAGAACGCGTGCCACCGAGCGGGCGCCGGCGATCCGCGGCCGCATGGTCTCCAGGAGGGCGGCGACGGCGATGCCGAGCAGCAGTCCCAGCAGCAGGGCGAGCGCCGCGCGCGGGATCAGGCTCGAATTCGTCTGCACCACCTGCGGGTCGGGCCCGTTGATCAGCACGACGAGGTCGCGGGTGGCATTGCTGAGCTCCATCTGGGACTGGGTGGCGTTGAGACGGTCGACGGCGGACTGGGCGTCGTTCAGCTGGGTCTGGCTCGCGGTCGTCGGCGTGGCCTGGCGGGCCACCTGTCGTGCGGCCTGATCGCGGGCGGCGAGCGCCGCGTTGAGCTGCCGTCGTACGGCGCCCAGCTGTTGCTGGAAGACCTGCTTGTTGCCGTCGTTCATGAAGGACACGACCCGGGTGGCGATCGCCGTCACCTGTTCGCCGGCCAGCTTCCGGTCCGGATTGCTCACCGAGATCTCGACGATCGGCGACTCGCCGAGCCGCTGACTGGTCACGTGGTGATTGGCGATGGTGTTGGCGTCGCCGGGCAGCCTGGCGGAGGTCAGTGCCTGTTGCACGAGGTACGGCGTGGTGGCCAGTGCCAGCACCCGCGAGCTGAGTGCATCGGCCTCGGTCGCGCTGCTCGGCGCGGTCGACTCGACCTGGGTGCGGACGGTCGCGACCCAGTCGCGGGTGCTGTGCGCCTGGAGATAGCCCACCGCCGCCAAGGGCACGAGGATGCAGACCAGGATCAGGCGCAGGTGTGCCTGCACCACTCTCTTGAAGACTTCGTCCAGTGTCATCGTGTCGTCCTTTCTGTCAGAGGACCGTGATGGTCTTGGTGACTGTTGTCGCGAGCCCGCCGGTGTCCGTGACGGTCATGTGGACCGTGTAGGAGCCCGCCTTGTAGGTGCAGGTCGTCTTCGAATTGGCCTGGGCGGTGGTCGTCACTCCGTTGCCGCAGTCGAACTGGTAGGTCGCGATCGGGGTGTTGTCCGGATCGGTGGAACCGGAGCCGTCGAGCGTGACCTTCTGCCCGGCGAGGATCAGCAGCGGTGAGACCTTCAGGACCGCCGTGGGCGGCGCGTCGGCCTTCACCGTCACCGTCACCGATGCCGTCCCAGACACGCCCGCGGCATTGGCGGCCGTCACGGTCGCGGTGTACGTGCCGGCGGTCGCGTAGTGACACGTGGTGGTCGCTGCGGACTGGCTCCCCGACGTGGTGCCGTTGCCACAGTCGAAGGAGTACGACGTGATCGCCGAACCGTCGGACGCGGTCGACCCGGAGGCATTCAGGGCGACGTCCATCGGGACGTATCCCGTCGCGGGCGTCGCGGTGAGCTTGGCGGTCACCTTCGTCGGCGCCGTGGTGGCGACGGTGACCGTGGCCTGACCGCTGTCGCCGGCGGCATCCTTGGCGGTCACCGTGGCCTTGAAGCTCCCCGCGGTGGTGTAGGCGCAACTCGTGGTCGGACCCGACTGGGTCACCGCCTTCGCCCCGTTGCCGCAGTTGAAGGTGTAGGAGGTGATGGCGGTGCCATTGCTCACCGACGAGCCGGTGGCGTCGAGGGTGACGGTCAGCGGCGTCGTACCCGACTGCGGCGTCGCCGCGAGCTTCGCGGTGACGGTTGCGGGGCCGACCTTCACGACACCGGACCAGACGGCGGTGCGCCCTGCCGAATCGGTGATGGTGAGGGTCGTCGTGTAGGTGCCGTTGAGCAGGTAGAAGCAGCTTCCCTTCGCCGTCGTGATCGTGGCGCCGTTGCCGCAGGTCCACTTGTACGAGGCGATGGTCTGGCCGGGGCTGCTGCTGGCGGTGCCGTCGACCTGGACGGTCAGCGGTGCCCGCCCTCCGGTGGGCGTCAGGGTGCCGGCAGCGAAGGGCCCTTCGTACTCGAGGGCGCCGAGGTCGGCGATCGCGTCGGGTCCGGAACCCGTGTTGGGGACACCCGGATCATCGATCGGCGCAAAGCCGTCGTGGTCGAGGGACTGCCACTGCGAGGAGCCGGTGTAGGCCGCGTCGATCGCGGGCGAGGTCGACGTCAGGTGGAAGTCGTTGCCGGTGGCATTGGCGAAGGCCGGGTCGGCGGCGATCCCGTTCGCCTCCTGGCCGCTGGCCGTGCTCATCGTCGGCAGATCCGTGTACCGGGTGCCGTTGAAGTCGAAGAGATCGCCGCCGAAGACCAGGTCGCGGTTGAGGGAGGTGCCGGAGACCGAGGTCGCGTCGACCCGGATCTGACCGACCGAGCGCGGGCTGGACAGGGCGTTGTTCACCGAGATGTTGTCGCGGATGAAGGCACCGGTGGACGAGCCTTCGAAGTTGATCCCCGAGGTGGTGTTCCCGACGACCGTGTTGGACAGCACGGACACACCGGTGGTGCCGTTGTCGTCGATGCCGTGATCGCCGTTGTTGTAGCTCAGGTTGCGACGGAAGACGGTGCCGGTGGAGCCGCTGTACGACTCGAATCCCGAGTCCTGGTTGCTGTACGACGTGCTGTCCTGCACCACCGTGTTGGTCGAGCCGAGGCTGACGTCGACCCCGGCGGCGACCCGGGTGTTCGGGGTGGCATTCGCGTACGACGTGACGCGGGTGAGGGTCACGTTGGTGCTTCCCTGGACGCTCACGCCGTGGAATCCGTTGTCGTGCGTCACGGAGTCGGTCAGGGTCGAGTCGGTGGCGCCGTTGAAGCGCACTCCGATCGAGCCATTGCTCGCCGAGGTGATCTGGCTGAGGGTGGCGCTCGCCGTCCCGTCCACGCTGATCCCGTGGGAGCCGGAGCCCGCGACGTCGATGTGGTCGAGCGAGACGTGGTCGCCGTGGTCGACCTCCACTCCGGCGAGCGTGGCGTCGCGGACCGTGAAGCCGGAGACCACCAGATGACTCTGGTTGCGGAGCAACATGCCGTAGCTGCGCGCCGCCGCCGTGACGGTGTGTCCGCTCGCGGGATTGCCGCCGCCGATGTCGACGTACAACAGATGCGCGGTGCTGTCGTAGAAGTAGGAATTCGTGGTGGTCGCCGTGGCCGAGCCGGCAGAGGGCAGTTCGGTGCCGTCGAGCCACACCCGGGTGGTCGCCGAGGCCGCGGTGAAGGGGTGGGACCAGGCGTTCGTTCCGGTTGCCGTCCAGCCCGCGGTGTCGCTGAGGTCGTTGGCCGCCGACACGATGGTGTTGGGTCCGGTGGCCTGGATCGTCAGCGGAGAGCCGGCCTGTCCGGTTCCGGCCGGGCTGATCTGCTCGTGATACGTGCCGGGCGCGACGAGGACGGTGTCACCGGCGAGCGCCACCTTGGTGGCGGCCGTGATGGTGCAGAAGGGCGTGGCCTGGGTGCCGCCGTTGCTGTCACTGCAGCCGGCGGCCTGGGAGACGTAGTACGTCGAGAGCGCACGGGTGCTGACGTCCACGTGTCCGGTCGCGGTACCGGTCTTGCCCGCGGTGTCGGTCACGGTGAGCGTGATGGTGTAGCTGCCCGTCGAGGCGTAGGAGTGTGTCGCGACCGGCGTCGACGAGACCACCGCCGGTGAACCGTCGCCGAAGTCGACGCTGTAGCTGGCGATCGGGCTGGTGTCGGCATCGGCCGATCCACTGGCGTCGGCCGTGACCGTGCCGTTCGGAGGGACTGCCAGCGTGGTCGGGTTCACCACGAGAGCCGTGTGCGGTGCGTAGTCGGTCGCGCTCGGATCCGGCTGCTCCTCGTAGGCGCCCCGGTCGGCGTACGCCGGGGAGCCGTTGCCGGTGTCGGGAACGAGCGGGTCGTCGACCACGCCGTTGCCGTCCGGGTCGGTGGCCACGAAGCCGGTCACCGAGGAGTCGGCCGAGTCGATCGCCGGCGAGCCGCCCTGCAGGTGGAAGTCCCCGGTGCTGGGGGAGACCAGTGCCGGGACCAGCGCCAGGCCGTGTTGCTCCTGACTGGTCGCGGATCCGTAGGCGGTGATGCTGCGGTACGTCGTCCCGTTGACCTTCATCGCCGGGTTGATGTTGTGGTTGTAGACCAGGTCGTAGTCGGCATTGAGCCCGCTCGCCGACGAGGAGTCCACGTAGATGTCGTAGCTGGCCGCCATCGAGCCGTTGTCGACGACGATGTTGTTGCGGAGTGTGGCCCCGGTGGAGTTCCCCTCGACCGCGATGCCGTCGCCGCCGTTGCTCCACGACGTGTTGTTGAGGTAGCTGATGCCGGTGCTGTTGAGCGTGTCGAAGCCGTGGTAGCCGTTCTTCCACGCGACATTGCGGGCGAAGACGGAGTTGTTGG
>JASLCW010000321.1 GCA_030151765.1 Marmoricola sp. | reverse complement strand
GGTCGAGCACACCGAGCCGGACGTCGTACTGATGGACATCCGGATGCCCGGCACGGACGGGCTCAGCGCCACCCGCCAGCTGGTCGCACGGGCCGCGACGCCGGCCGTGCTCGTGCTCACCACCTTCGACACCGAGGAATATGTCTACGAGGCGCTGAAGGCGGGCGCCGCGGGCTTCCTGCTGAAGACCGCGCCGCCGCAGCGGCTCGTCGATGCGGTCCGGCTGATCGCCGCGGGGGAGGCGCTGTTGGGCCCCTCGGTGACGAGGCGCCTGATCGAGACCTACGTACGCCGACCGCCGGCCGGTGCGCGGGTGCCGCCCGAACTCGCCTCGCTGACGGCTCGTGAGCACGAGGTACTGGTGGCGGTCGGTCGCGGGCTCTCCAACGCGGAGGTCGCCACGTCACTCTTCGTGAGCGAGGCGACCGTCAAGACTCACGTCAACAGGCTCTTCGCCAAGCTGGGCCTGCGCGACCGCGTGCAGGCGGTCGTCCTCGCCTACGAATCGGGCATCGTGGAACCGGGCGCCCGGAACTGAGCCTTACTGGTGCGCTGGCGCCAGCAGGCGCTCGAGCTCCTCCTCGCCCTCGGTGGGGACCACGAAGAGCAGCTCGTCACCGGACTCGACCGGCTGATCGGCGGAAGGTGGGTACACCTGACCGTCGCGGATGATCGTCACCAGTGCGCAGTTCTCCGGCAGCGGGATCAGCCCGGCGGGCTTGCCGACGTACGGCGAATCCGCGGGGAGCGTCATCTCGACCAGGTTGGCATTGCCCTTGCGGAAGGTGAAGAGGCGCACCAGATCGCCGACGGCGACGGCCTCCTCGACCAGCGCGGACATGATGCGCGGGGTCGAGACGCTGACGTCCACGCCCCAGGCCTCGGTGAAGAGCCATTCGTTGTTGGGGTGGTTCACCCGGGCGACCGTGCGGGGTACGCCGAACTCGGTCTTGGACAGCAACGAGGCGACCAGGTTGACCTTGTCGTCACCCGTGGCGGCGATGACGACATCGCAGTCCTGCAGGTGCGCCTCCTCGAGGGAGGACATCTCGCAGGCGTCCGCGAGGAGCCACTCGGCGTCGGGGACCCGGTCGGGCTTGATCGAACCGGCGGCCTTGTCGATCAGCAGCACCTGATGACCGTTGGTGATGAGCTCCTGGGCGATCGAACGACCGACGGCCCCGGCTCCGGCAATGGCGACACGCATCTGTTCAGTCCTCGTCCGGTCCGGCGGTGAACACGTCGTACACGTGGCTGGAGTTCTCCTCGCGCATCACCAGGTGCAGCAGGTCGCCCTCCTGGAAGACCGTCTCGCGGGTGGGGATGGTGCCCTCGCCCAGCCGGTCGATCCACGCGATCCGGGCGCCGGACTGCTCCTGGAATTTCACCGACCGCGCGCCGATCCAGAGGTCGTTGATCGGCATCTGGTCGAGCCGGATCGTGCCGGAGGGATCGCGGTAGTTGGGCTCCGCGCCCGCGGGCAGGAGCCGGCGGAGCACCTGGTCGGCGGTCCACTTGACGGTGGCGACCGTCGTGATCCCGAGACGCTCGTACACCTCGGCGCGGCCGGGGTCGTAGATGCGTGCCACGACCTGCTGGATCCCGAAGGTCTCCCGGGCCACGCGTGCGGCGATGATGTTGGAGTTGTCGCCGCTGCTCACGGCGGCGAAGGAGTCGGCACGCTCGATGCCGGCCTCGATCAGCACCGCCTGGTCGAAGCCGTAGCCGGTGACCTTGAGGCCGTTGAAGGACGGGCCGAGCCGCCGGAAGGCGTCCGGCTCGGTGTCGATGACGCTCACGGTGTGGTTGCGGTCCTCGAGGGAGCGGGCGAGGGTCGAGCCGACCCGGCCGCAGCCCATGATCACGACGTGCACAAGGGGGACGCTACTAGACCTGCCGGCGACTCGCGTCACGGCGCGGCCCCGCGACACGACCCGGATGCCATTCGTGCTCTAGCCTGAACGCTTGTGGGTGTAGGAAACGTCTCCAAGCGAATCCTGCTCGGCCAGAAGCTCCGCAGCTCCCAGCTCGGGGAAACGCTCCTGCCCAAGCGGATCGCGCTGCCGGTATTCGCCAGCGATGCCTTGTCATCGGTGGCCTATGCACCGGACGAGGTCTTCATCATGCTGTCGGTCGCCGGCCTGACGGCGTACTCCTTCAGCTGGAAGATCGGCCTCCTCGTCGCCCTGGTGATGCTCACCGTCGTGGCGTCGTACCGGCAGAACGTGCACGCCTATCCCAGTGGCGGCGGCGACTACGAGGTGGCGACGGTCAACCTCGGCCAGACCGCCGGTGTCACCGTGGCGAGCGCGCTGCTGGTGGACTACGTCCTCACCGTCGCGGTGTCGATCTCCTCGGGCGTGCAGAATGCCGCGTCCGCGATCCCGTTCGTGGGGAACCATGCCGCCGTCGTGGCGGTGGCACTCGTCGTGATCCTGGCCGCGATGAACCTGCGCGGCGTGCGCGAGTCCGGCACGACGTTCGCGGTCCCGGTCTACGGCTTCATGATCGGCATCATCGGCATGGCCATCTACGGGGCCATCCGCTACAGCATGGGCGATCTTCCCAAGGTGGAGAGCGCCCATCTGCACATCGAGCCGCAGCCGGGCTACGAAGGCCACATCGGCACGCTCGCGATGATCTTCCTGCTGGCCCGGGCCTTCTCGTCCGGCTGTGCCGCGCTGACCGGTGTCGAGGCCATCTCGAACGGCGTACCCGCCTTCCGGAAGCCCAAGAGCCGCAATGCCGCGACCACGCTGCTGCTGCTCGGCTCGATCGCCGTGACGATGCTGCTCAGCATCATCATCCTGGCGCGCGAGATGGGCCTGCGGTACGTCGACCCGACGGATCCCGAGGCGCTCTCCAGGCTGCGTGATGCCAACCTGCATCCGCTGCCCGGCAATTTCCAGGAGCACACGGTCGTCGCCCAGCTCGCCAAGGCCGTCTTCAACAACTTCCCGGTGGGCTTCTACTACGTGGTCGCGGTGACCGGCGTGATCCTGGTGCTGGCCGCCAACACCGCCTTCAACGGCTTCCCGGTGCT
>JASLCW010000040.1 GCA_030151765.1 Marmoricola sp. | reverse complement strand
CGTGGTCCTCGCGCATCGGCTCGTGGGCCAGCCGCACGAGGTGCTGGACCACGGCGTCGAGCTCGATCTCCTTGGCGATGCTCACACCATCGTTGGTGATGGTGGGCGCGCCCCACTTCTTCTCAAGTACGACGTTGCGACCCTTGGGGCCAAGAGTGACCTTGACCGCGTCGGCGAGCGTGTTCATGCCACGCTCGAGACCGCGGCGGGCCTCCTCGTCGAAAGCAATCAGCTTGGGCATCAGACTCAGCGATTCCTCATCGTGACGGTTCGGGATCTGTCACTCTCAGGTCGAGAGTGCCAGCACCCCCATGTTTAGCACTCGCCCCAAACGAGTGCAAACGGGCCCGCCCCCGTCAGCCCCCGGGACGAGGGCAGATCCACCTCGCGGTCGATGTGCCGGCTGCGGCTTCTTCCTAGGTTCGAAGGGCATATCAACCGTCCGTCCCGGGAGTCACAAAATGTCTCAGTCCACTCGTCCCCTCCACGCCCAGCCCCGGCTCGGGCGCCTCACCGCGGTCGCCGCGCTCCTGCTCGGAGCGATCCTCGTCGCTCTGCCGTCCGGCCGTGCCGCGGCGGTTCCGTGCGATCCCACGCGCCAGACCTGCGGTGGCGGTGGCGATCAGCAGTACACCTTCACCTCGATGCTCACGGTGTCCACGCCCACCACAGGGACGGTCACCAGCTCGCCCGCTGGTATCGCCTGTCCCGGCACCTGCACGCGCAAAGACACCCTCGTCAACGATGTCAACGTGCGTCCCACCGACGGCTGGACCACCTACGCGTTGACCGCCTCCGGTGGCAGGGCAGGCTTCGCGCCGGTCTGGAGCGGTTGCGACAGCCTCAGTGGCGATGCCTGCATCGTCACCAACGACGCAATCGAGAGCGTCTCACTGGACTGGCATGACATCCAGGCCCCGACGGTCGCGATCGCCTTGCCCTCGGGCCAGAAGGTCGGCCCCTCGGTCACGGTGGCCGCCAACGCCGGTGACAACGACGGCGTGGCCAGGGTCGACTTCCTCGTGGACGGCGTACAGCGCGCCTCGGACACGTCGGTGCCGTACAGCGCGGTCTTGTCTCTGGGCGGGTACGCGGACGGTTCGCAACACGTGATCACTGCTCGCGCCTTCGACGCGTCCGGCAACGCGGCGGCGGCGACCCGGACGGTCACGCTCGACAAGAACGTGACCGTCTCCATCGGCAGCCCGGCCTCCGACGACGTGGTGACCACCAAAGCCCCGGTCTCGGTGCCGATCACCACCGACTCCGATGCCTCGGCGGCCTGCACCTTCTCCGGTATCCCGGACAGCACCCCGGTTCCTTGCACCCACGGCTATCTCATCGCGGCGATGCCGGAGCTTCCCGACGGCAGCTACGTCGTCACCGCGAAAGCAACCGACGACGTCGACAACACGAGCACGGCCACGAGGAGCCTCGTCGTCGACAACACCGCACCCTCACTGCGTGTGACCGGTCCTGCCGATGGAGCCCGGACCTACGACTCCGGCGTCACCATGGCGATCGCCTCGGCCGACCCGCACGGCGTCTCCCTTGCCTGCACGTACGACGGGGCTGCCCGCCCGTGCGCGCAGGCGAAGCCCGTCGCCTTGGCCGTCAGCCCGGGCTCCCACGTCTTCTCGGTCCAGGCCACGGACGAGGTCGGCAACACCCGCAGTTCGACGATGCACTTCACCAGGCTCGCCAAGACGGCCACGCACCTGACCGCGCGTGCCGCGCGCAAGCACGGCAAGCGCAATCAGCGCATGGCGATCAGCGCGCGGGTCACACCCGCGGGCACCGCCGGCACAGTCGTCTTCACCCGCGCCGGCCGCACGCTGTGCACGGCGACCTTGCACGGCGGAACCGCCTCGTGCCGCACCGCGAAGCTACCGCGTGGGACCTACCGGGTGATCGCGCACTATCTCGGCGACCGCGGCCATCTCGCCACGACGGCGCGGTTCAGCTTCCGGGTGGGCTGACCTCGATCCGGGGCTCGTGACGCACGGGGAAGTTCACCGAGGCGGCGATGAAGCAGGCCTCGCTCGCCTCGTGGTGGATGGCCAGCGCGCGCTCGAGCATCGACGCCTCGGCCACGGTCACGACAGGACGCAACATGACCTCGGTGAAATGCCCGCCGATCCCCTCCTGCGCCATGGTCCCCACGGGCGCGTCGGCGTACGCCGTGACCACCACGCCCGCGTTGACCGCCACGTGGAGATAGGAGAGCAGATGGCAGGTGCTCAACGCGGCCACCAGCATCTCCTCGGGATTCCAGCGCGCGGCATCGCCGCGGAAGATGCGGTCGGCCGAGGCGAGCAGCTCCGGCTTGCCCTCGGCCGCGACCGCGATCGCCCGGTCGTAGTCGCGATAGCCGGTGGTGCCGCTCCCCCGGTTGCCCGTCCAGGCCACCGAGAGCGCGTAGTGGTGATCGGTCATGTGCCCACTATCGGCCACGGCCCTGACTATTCGGCACGCACCACCATCGGCAGCCGGGATCGCGAGACCACCGACACGGCGAGCATCGTCACCAGGGGCAGGCCGAGCACGAGCCCGATCAGGGGCAGCCACGGAACGGCCAGCAGATGCGTTCCGCCCTCATCGATGTAGCCGCGCGCCAACGGGTAGGTGATGGCCACTCCCGGTATCGCCCCCACCACCACACCCATCAGCGAGCCGACGACCGCGACCGAGGCGGCATAGCCCGCCGCGATCGCCCGCCGTGTCCGCGATTCCGCACCGACCGCGGCCAGCGTCGCCAGATCGGGCCGGGCGTCCGAGAGCGCGAGGAAGGTGGCGCTCAGCGTGCCGCCCAGCATGAGCACGGCGGCGAGGACATAGAGGATCCACATCACCACGCGCTGGGTGTTGTTGGGCTGGTAGCCCTTCTCGAAGGTCGCATAGCCGGTCTGATGCCCGACACCGGCGACTGCTTCCGCGACCCGTTGCCGGTCCGAGGCGGGGATGGCTCCTGGCAAGGCGACCAGCGAACTCGTCGTCGCCTGCACCCCTAGGTGGGCGACCGCGGTCGGCGAGACCACCGCGACGGCATCCGACATCCGCCCGCCGATGCTCACGTACGCCGCCGGTACGACGGTCGTCCGCTTCCTCAACGTCAACCGTGCCTTGTCGCCCCGGACCTCATCGGACACGATCACGAGCGCACCGCCCCGATCGAGGACACCCTCGACCTGGCGCTGCCTGGCCGGGGTCATCCTCAGCAGCGGGAAGACCATCGCCCGGGTGCTCGGGGAGTCGACGAGTGCGCCGTCGCCGAGTTGCCCGGAGATCGGCGTACCGGGGAGGTCGGACCCGCCGGGCGAGGCGAGGCCCATCCCGCGAACACCCTCTAGGCGCTCCAGGCGGGCACCCGGCACCACCGAACGGATCGCCTTGTCCAGCGCGGGCCAGTCCTTGGGCGCTCCCGAGAAGGCGAAGGCGGCTGAGCCGACCGGCAGCATCGGCTGGTAGTGCTTGTGCGCCTGTGTCTGGTCGGTCGTGTTGGCGATCAGCAGCGCCACCGTGCCCGCCACGGTGGCGGCAACCGCCGCGACCGCAGGGACGGTCCGGACCCGGTTGCGGCCGGCATCGCGCAGCGCGAACCGGAGCGGGAGTGGGAGGACTCGGCCGCCCCTGGCGATCATCGTGACCACGGCAGGGATGCACAACACCATGCCGAGGACCGCGAGGACGGCGGCGAGGGCGATCGCATAGGCACTGAGCGACTGGCCGCCGCGCTCCGTGCGAGCACCCCACACGGCACCGGCCACGCCGGCGATCAGGAGAAGCAGGCCCAGCACCGGCAGCCTACGCCGCACCGTCGCGGGATCACGACGATTCGACAGCACCGCGACCGGGTCCTGGCGCGAGGCCGACCACGCCGGTACGACGGCGGCCAGCAGGGCACTGAGCAGCCCGAAGGCGGCCACCACCAGCAGATGCGACCAGCGGACCTGGAAGGGCCCGAACCACATCATCGACGAGCGCTGCAACAGCGGCTGCACGAGCCGGGCGACACCGATTCCGACGACCACACCGGCAGCGGAGGCGATACAGCCCAGCAACACCGCCGTGGCGAGCACGATGCGGCGGGCCTGTGCCGGCGTACCGCCGTTGGCGGCGACCAGGGCGAGCATCCGCGCGCGCCTTCGCGCACCGACGGCGAAGGCCGGGCCGGCGAGCAGGACCACCTCGATCAGCACCATCGCCGCGATCAGCGACAACACCGGCATCAGCTGCTTGATCGTGGACTCTCCGCCACCGAAGGGCAACGCGCTCGCCGGCGGCGGGTGCTCGACGACATCGCGCGAGAGCACGGTGAAACCGGCCCGGTTGATGCGTTGCAGATCTGACCAGGTGACCGGCGCCCCGCCGGCCAGGATCTCGACCGGGCCGACATCGCGACCCTTCGACGGGAAAGTGCCCGGTGCGGCGACGAGCATCTGCGCGACGCGAAAACGCGTCGACTCGACGATCCCCGTGACGGTCACCTTCGAGCCGTCCGTCTGCGTCAACGTGGCCCCTAGGCGGGTGCCATAGGTGGGCGTGGCCGCCACCTCACCTGCCTTGGTGGGCAGCCGTCCCGCCGTCAACCGGAAGAGCCCCTTCGCCATCGGGTTCGTCGTGTCGAACATCAGCGCTTCGACGCTCCGGACGCCGTAGCGGGTCCGGAACGAGGGCGAGGTGTGCACCACGTCGGTCGTCGGCCGGCCGTCGAGGAGGGTCCGGAGGCGCGCGGGCGTCGACGGCGGCGTCGTACCGGGTTCGGAGCTGAAGGCACTGTCGGGATCGACGCCCTGGACGATCGGCGAGCCGATGAACCGCAGGCGCGCCTGCGCGGCACCCATCCGCCCTGGCAGGCTCTCAGCGGTGCTCACGCTGGCCGTCGCCTGGAGTACGTCGCCCGCGGTCACTGCGATCACCGGCAACATGATCAGGAAGAGGGCGAGCGCACTTCGCCCCGGTGTACGGCGGATCTCGCGCCAGCCGATGCGGAGCGCGAGGTTCACTGCGCACCGCTCTCGAGCAGCGACTCGACAGCATCCGCGCCGGCCTGGTCGACGAGTACGCCGTCGCGCAGGAAAACGACGCGGTCCGCCCATGCCGCATGGCGCGCCTCATGCGTCACGAGTACGCCGGCCACACCGGCATCGCAGCGCGCCCGGATCAGTCGCAGGATGTCCTCTCCGGTCTCGCTGTCGAGCGCGCCGGTCGGCTCGTCGGTGAGCAGCAGCCGCCGGTCGCCGATGAAGCCGCGGGCGATCGCGACCCGCTGCCGCTGCCCGCCGGACATGTCGTCGGGGAAGCGATCGGCGAGCTCACCGATGCCGACCTCCTCGAGAGCGGCCGTCGCGAGGCGACGTGCCTTGCGTGCGGAGATGCCGTCGAGCTCCAGCGGGAGTGCGACATTCTCGGCGGCGCTCAGCGCCGGGATCAGGTTGTAGTCCTGGAAGACATAGCCGATCGCCTGCCGACGCAGAGCGGCGCGGCCGCGCGCACCGGCGCTGCACAGGTCCACGCCGTTGACGAGGACTTCACCCGAGGTCGGGGTGTCCAGACCGCCGGCCAGGGTGAGCAGGGTCGACTTGCCCGATCCAGAGGGGCCCATGACGGCCACCATCTCGCCGGCCGCCACCGTGAGGCTGACCTTGCGCAGCGCGACGACCTCGGTGGCCCCTTCGCCGTGGGTGCGCGTCACGGATCGGAGCTGAAGAACACTCATCGGTGCGCCTTCTTCCGGGTCTCCGCGGCCGCGGGCTTCGGGGCGCGACCGGACTCCAGTGCGGCGCGTCGTACTCGCGCCTCGCAGTGGTCCAGCCAACGCACCTCGGCCTCGGCGGTGAAGATCAGCGAGTCGAGGACCAGGCTCCAGGCGAGGCCGGCCGGATCGCTCTCGTCGGCGCTCCGCTTGAGGCGCGTGTAGTCCTGCAGGGCGGCGATGGTGGCCACCCTCTGCTGCTGGATGACCGCGGCGACATCGACCTCGGGCGCGTCGACGGCGAGGGCCAGCTTGATCGCCAGTTCCTCGCGCGGCGGCTGGCTGCGCGAGACCGGCGTACCGAACCAGTCGGCGACCTCGCGACGTCCTGAGTCGGTGACGTCGTAGACGACGTGGTCGTCATCGCCGTCGCGCGACTCGACGAGCCCGTCACGCTCCAGCCGCGCGAGGGTCGTGTAGACCTGCCCGATGTTGAGCGGCCACGTGCCGCCGGTGCGTTCCTCGAACTGAGCGCGGAGTTGATAGCCGTACTGCGGACCCTGCTCCAGCAGGACCAGCAGGGCATTGCGCACCGACATCGGCGTCCCCTTCGTTCACGTCGGAGCACCCCCGTGGCGCCGACATACTGAGTATGTATATCGGCTGCATACCCGGTATGCAAGTCGCCCGGGCGCCTCTAGACGGGCTGCGGATCCATCGGCGGCAGCGACCAGTCGACCGGCTGACCGCCCTGGGCGACGAGTGCCTCGTTGGCACGACTGAACGGGCGGGTGCCGAAGAAGCCCCGGTAGGCGGAGAGTGGGCTCGGGTGCACCGACTCGATGCACGGGATCGCCCCTAGGCGCGGTTTGAGGGAGAGCGCCTGGCTTCCCCAGAGGATCGCGACGAGCGGCCCGCCCCGGTTCGCAAGTACGTCGATCGCGCGATCCGTGATCGCCTCCCAACCCTTGCCACGATGGCTCCCCGACTTCCGCGGCATCACCGTCAGGCACCTGTTGAGCAGCATCACGCCGTGGTCCGCCCAGGCGCTCAGGTCGCCGTCGCGCGGTACCGGAACGCCCAGGTCGTCGATCAGCTCGCGGAAGATGTTGACCAGGCTGGGCGGCAATGGGCGGACATCGCCGGCCACCGAGAAGCTGAGCCCCACCGGGTGTCCCGGATTGGGATAGGGGTCCTGACCGACGATCAGCACCCGCACGTCGGCGAGCGGCCGCGAGAAAGCACGGAAGACGTTGTCACCCGCGGGCAGATAGCCCCGGCCGGCAGCGATCTCCTCACGCAGGAAGGCGCCCATCTGCCCGATCTGCCCGTCCACCGGCGCCAGGGCCTCGGCCCAGTCCGGCGCCATCAGTCCACGGTCGACGAGTCCGGCGAGTGCAGTCACGGAAGCGACCCTAACGAGCCGGGCGGGAGAGGCGGTCCAGGAAAGCGGTCAGCAGAGCCTCGCGCAGTGCCGGCTCCGCGAGATCGAGGAGAGCATTGATCTCCGCCATCGACTCGGGCATCCCGACACCGTCCGCGCCGGCCATGCCCACAGCCGCGAGAAGGCCGTCGAAG
>JASLCW010000297.1 GCA_030151765.1 Marmoricola sp. | reverse complement strand
CCGTAGGTCAGGCCGGAGGTGCCCGACGCCGCATTCACGGCGCCGTCGATGAGCCTGCCCAACCAGCGGGTGAGCCGGCCGATGATGTCGCCGTCGGCGTACTCCGGATGCATCAGCTCACGCCCCAGTTGGCGACGTGCGTCGTCGCCGCTGGGGTCGAGTGGCGGATCGAGGAGGAGGGTCATCGAGGAATGATCCCGGCCTCGCGCATCAACTCGACGTCGAAGGCCTCCTTGCGCATGCGCAGGTCGACGTACTGCACCGACGCGACCGCGGAGAGGAAGGGCGCGACGAACGCGTTCTGGATGACCAGGGCGATGGCCTGGGTGAGCACGAGCAGCAGCGCGGCGTACTGCGGAGCGGCAAGGACCCCGATCTGGCCGATCAGGGAGACGGGCATCGAGAGGATGCCGCCCGCCATCTGCGCGATCAGCACGGTCAGCAGGGCGATGCCGAAGGTGCGCCAGAACTGGCGTGAGGTCAGTCGCCAGCCGCGACCCAGAGCGCCGAAGACGCCGACCTCCTCGAGCATGAGTGGCGGCACGGGCAGGTAATAGAGCCGGATCCACAGCCAGCAGCACAGCGCGATGAATGCCGGCACCGACACCACACCCCAGACCACGACGGGCCAGGCGTTCGGGCTGACGACGACCACGAGCATCCACGCCAGCACATAGAGCGCCACCACCGCGAAGAGGGCGACGTTGATGAGCAGGGTCAGACCCAGCAGGCGCCACCGTTTGCCCCGCGTCGCGGCCCACGCCTCGCCGAGCCCGAGCTTGCGTCCGACGGCGGCCGCACGCGTCACGTGGGCCACCATCCCGGTCACGAACACGACGCCGATCTGGGCGACGACGATCGAGCCGAGCAGGGAGCCGTACGCCGCCAGCACGCCGATCAGCTCCGTCGTGTTGGCGCTCGGGTCGAGCTCGCCGGAGGCATCCAGGGCCAGTCCGACGGTGAGGGTCAGCACCAGGGTGACCGCGATCGGGATCAGCATCGCGACGCCGGTGACCAGCACCGCGGCGCCGACCGTCGACTTCGGGTTGAAGCGGATGATCCGGAAGGCGGCGTCATAGATGTTGCCGAGGGTGAGGGGACGCAGCGGGAGGGCGCCGGGCTTGTGGGCGGCGCCGAGGGCCAGCCCCGGCATCGGTCGTGGCCCGGGCACCGGCTGGCCCGGCTGGCCCGGATGGCTGGGATAGGCCGGGTACGCCGTGGGCCCGGTCGGATATGCCGGCGACGGTGCGTGCGGTGATGCCTGCGGGGCAGGCGTGACCGGGTCGGGAGGCGGCTGCGCCCCCGGCGGCGGGAAGTGCTGCGGACCGTCGGTCATGGCCGCAATCCTTGCATCCGCGGTCGAGCCGGGGGGCTTGCCTCCAGCCGGGCTCCAGCAGACCACCAGCGGCGGCCTGCAGGTTCGGGTCCTCCGGAATCGAGACGAGGAAGCCAGTGATTCGAACCCTCTCCCACCTGCTGCGACAAGTCGCCGTGCTCGTGATGCTGTCCTTGGCGCTGTCACTCGCTCTGGTGTCAGCACCGGCCGGCGCTGCCGGCGCGGCCGGCGCCGCCCGGGCCGTCGACAGTCCGCCTCCACCGTTGCGGGTGACCGCCTCCGGTGACACGGCTCCCCGCTACGGCGACGACCTGCGGATCACCGTGGCGAGCACTGGAAGTGAGGTGTCCGCCTCGATCAGCTGGAAGGGTGCGGAGATCGCCGCACCCAAGCCCCTTGACGGCGGCGCGGCGGTCTTCACGATCCCCAGTCTCGGACGCTTCGAGCCGGGACAGACCTACCGGTTCGACGTGGAGGCGTCCAACGAGGTCACCTCGGGCACCACGGCGTTCTCGTTCACGCCCACGAGGATCGCGGCCTCGATCAGGCTGAGCAACCCGTCCACGAGCTTCAGCTCGCCGTTCTTCGGCGTGGTGAGCGCGGACCGGCCGACCGCGGTCGTGCCGACGGGTCGGGTCGAGCTGGTCCGCGCAGGCGTGGTGCGGGCGACCTACGACGTGCGCACCGACGGCACCTTCGCGCTGCGCGACGCGACCATGGCCCCTGGTGACTATCCGGGTGCCGAGATCCGGCTGGTGGGTTCGGCCTACTACGCCGACACGGCGCCCGGCGCCGGCAGTGCCGTGGCGGACCTGAGCGTGACCAAGGTGACGACGAAGACCGCGCTCAGCGTTCCCGCGGGGAGGGTGACGCAGGGAGCGCCGTTCGTGGTCACCGCGACGCCGACGATCACCGACCCTTACACCGAGGCCACGCTCGACGGTCTCGTCGAGATCTACGCCGCGCCGAACACGGCGAGCTATCCCCCCGGGCTCGCCGCGAGCGCTGCCTCGACCTGGACGCTGGTTGCGTCGGCGGCGGCCACCGGCGGCCCGATCCCCTTCGACCTGACCTCGTGGGCGAAGGCCAACGAGGGGAACTGGTTCTTCCTCGCCAAGTACACCGGCAGCGCTCATGAGACGGCGTCGCAGTCCGAGGTGATGGTGGCGAAGACCCGGCGCCCCGGCGACCAGCCGACCACGATGTTGATGCAGGTCGACGGCCGTCAGGTCGCCGGGCGGCCGGTCAAGGTCTACTTCAAGGTCGCCGCCGCCTATGACCACGGCTTCGGAGGGGACTTCGTTCTCGAGGTCGACGGTGTCCGGAGGGCTCCGCAGCCGGTGAGCGCGGTCGTCGAGCTGCCGGGGCTGTCCGCCGGCTCGCACACGATCATCGCCCACTACCTGGGCACGCCCGGCTTCGCCGCGTCGCAGGGCCAGGCCACCTTCTCCGTCGCCAGGGCGCAGACGTCCGTCACGGCCGTCGTGCCGGCCGGGGCGCCCGTCCAGGGCGGCCAGGTGGCGGTGACGGTCGAGTCGACCGACTCGCCGCTGGTGCCGGCAGGCAGCGTCGAGTTGCGGGAGGGTATGACGGTCCTTGCGTCCGCGCCGCTCGCAGGTGGATCTGCTCGCCTGACCATCCCCCGACTCGGGCCGGGCAGTCACCCGTTGCAGGTCGCCTATGTCGGCGATGCGGACACCGAACCCTCCGCGGCACCTGACCTGTTCACCGTGACCGGCTCGGGTCCGGGGCCGTCGGCGACAATCACCGAGGTCGCCAAGGTCAAGAGGCTCGCGAAGCGCAAGGTCAGGTTGTCGGTCACGGTCCGTGCGCCCGAGCCCGTGATGGGGCCCGTGACAGGGGATGTGGTGGTGATGCGGGGCTCGAAGATCGTTGCCCGCGGCGCGCTGAGCGCCGGACGGGTGATCGTGACGACCAAGCGTCTCCCACGCGGGCGCAGCCGGTTGGTCGTCCGGTTCACTGGCACGCCCGGCCTGCTGGCATCGAGCACCCAGCCGGTGGTCGTGCGCCTGCGCTGACGGAGCGCTCGTGGATTTGGCTGACCCTGCGAACTCTGTCAGGATGTTCCGGTTGCCCCGGGAAGGTTGTCGGGGTGCGCGCTCGATCTTGACTTCTGAATCGTGTCTCCCCTGCGGAGTGATCGGACAGTTCCACTGCCCGGTCCGAGCCGCGTGGAGCGTGCCCGGTCGTCGACATCAGTTCGCACCGCACGCCGACGAGTCCCGAGGAAGCCCAGATCAACAGTTCCACTTCCCCAACGGGACGACGTGTGCGCCGAAAACCTGTAACAACAAAGGCGACACGCCCGACCGCGGGGGTCGGAGCTGAAGGACCCAGAGTCGTACGAACGAGTAAGGACGAGAGAGACCTATGGCGGGACAGAAGATCCGCATCAGGCTCAAGGCCTATGACCACGAGG
>JASLCW010000291.1 GCA_030151765.1 Marmoricola sp. | reverse complement strand
TCCCCGTGGTGCTCTTCACCGCCGGCGGCATCGCGACCCCGGCCGATGCCGCGATGATGATGCAGCTCGGCGCCGAGGGCGTCTTTGTCGGCTCGGGCATCTTCAAGTCCGGCAACCCGGCCCAGCGCGCCGAAGCGATCGTGAAGGCGACCACCTTCCACGACGACCCCGACGTGGTCGCCAAGGTCTCCCGCGGGCTCGGCGAGGCCATGGTCGGCATCAACGTCGAGGAGCTCCCGCAGCCGCACCGGCTCGCCGAACGCGGCTGGTAGGGCGCGGCTGGTGGTCAGACGCGGCACCAGCCCGGCCCAGACCAGGGTGTGGGTGCGTGACGTCGTCCGGTCGGGCCTGCTCCCGCAGGCCGAGGAGTACGACGAGATCCGCACGGTGATCGCCACCGACCATCCACGTCTCGATGCCGCGGCGACGGCGAAGGAATGGATCGCCGCCGAGCGCGTGGCGTGGGCCGTGGATGCCGCGGCGTGGCCGCGGCCGACCGATCATGAGCGGTTGGAGCAGGCCTTCGCGGCCATGCGTGCCGCCGGGCTGTTGGTGCTGGCACCGTGCGCCGATCACTGGGCTGCCCGCGATGCCTTGAGGCAGACGCCCGGGGCGGGCGGCGTCGCGTGGTTCCGGCCGGAGGACGTCTGGCACGCCATCGACGAACCGATGCTCGAGATCAACCTCTGGCATCCGTCGACGGCCAATGCGGCGCCGGGCGATGCGCTCCTCGAGGAGGTCCTCGCCCTGCTCGTAGACCAGGGCCTGTCGGCCCATTTCGACGAGGGCCGCGTCGAGGTGGCCGCTCGTTGGCAGCGTCTTCCCTGAGCGCTCGGGACCTGGGCGAATCCTGAGGAATTCAGGCTTCGTGAGCTTCGACATAGTCCCAACGGGCCATTTCCGGGTGGGGGGCAAAACGGGTGAGGCAACGGCTCGTTAGAGCTACGCCCAACCCCCTTTTCATTCCACCCGGAGGAATCACTCATGAAGAAGTCAACCAAGGGCGTCCTCGCGGCGTCCGCCGCCGGCGCGCTGCTGCTCGGTGGTGCCGGCTCGCTCGCCTACTGGAATGCCAACACGACGATCAGCGGCGAAGGCATCGCGTCCGGTCAGCTCGGCCTGGGCCCGGCCAACTGCAGTGGCTGGACGCTCGACTCCGCGGAGAACAACGGTGCGTCGTACGACGGCAGCGCCAAGCTCGTCCCGGGCGACAAGCTGACGAATGTATGTACCTACGCGATCACTGCCGAGGGTGCTCACCTGCGGGCGAACGTGGTGGCGAGTCAGGGCGCGGTGACCGGTGGTCTCGCCTCGGCCTTCAGTGTCGCCGCGACCGATGTCGAGGTGAACGGAGGAGCAGTCACCTCGATCACGTCCGCCGACGACGGTCAGAACATGACTGTGACGATCGTCGCGACATTCGACAACCCGAACGCCGTGGACAACACGACCCAGAACCTCACCGGTCAGCTGAGCGACGTGACGGTGAACCTCAACCAGGTCCACAGCTGAGCGACTGAGGTCTGACACACATGAGCATCCGGGCGGCGGGGTCCGCGATCGGCCAGGTCATCGCCTGGTTCGTCGCGGGCCTCGTCGTGCTCGTGCTCGCCGCCACCGTGGTGATCCCCAAGATCGCCGGCGGCACGACGTACACGATCCTCACCGGCTCGATGCGTCCCGGAATGCCTCCGGGCACGATGGTCGTCGACCGGCCGGTGAAAGCGGACGACGTCCGGATCGGTGACGTGATCACCTTCCAGCTCAAGTCCGGTGAGCCGACCGTCGCCACGCACCGCGTGGTCGGTGTCAACATCGCGATGGACGGCACTCGCAGCTTCACCACGAGGGGCGACGCCAACAACGCCGCCGACACCGATCCCGTGCTGCCGGTCCAGATCAAGGGGAAGCGCTGGTACGCGATTCCCTTCCTGGGCCTCCCCAGCCTGTGGCTCGGAGTCGGGACCCGTGAGGTCATCGTGATGGCCGCGGTGGTGATCCTCCTCGGCTACGCGCTGATCTCCTTCATCGGCGCTGCCCGCGACCGGCGGCGCTCACGCCGTACGGCGGCGACGCCCGAGAACGACGAGAGCAAGGACGACAGCAACCACGTGGAGCCCGAATTCGTGGAGGCGGCCCGATGACGCGCCGCACCAGCATCGCCCGCCTGCTCGCGCTCGTCGTCGCGTGCCTCGGGCTGGCCCTCGCCGCTCCGGCGAATGCGGCCAGCCAGATCGGCCTGAGCACGGACGGCGTCCACTGGGGCAGTCATCTGTCCCAGCTCTTCCCGGCCGGCTTCCGGTGGGTTCCGGGTGACTCGGAGACCTCCACCTTCTATGTGCGCAACCAGAGCGGCGACCCGGCTGCGCTCAGCATCACGCTCCTCGGCGGCTCGGTGCAGAGCCTCATGAGCAGCGGCGACCTCACGGTCTCGGCCAGGGTCGACGCCGGCAGCTATCACGCCGTGTCGGCCACCGGGGACCACGTGCTCCTCAAGGCCGTCCCGACCGCGGCCGGCGCGCATCACAAGATCACCGTGAAGGTCGACTTCGCGGCCTCCTCCCAGAACCCCACCCAGAACCAGCGCTTCGACTTCCGGGTCCGCGTGGGACTGGCCCAGGCCACGGGTACCGGCCAAGGCAACGGCAACGGTCACCACGGCAACGGCAACGGCAACGGCAGTGGCCAGGGCGGCGCCGACGGCTCCGGCTCCGGCCTCCCCAACACCGGCGCGGACGTGTCCCCGCTGGCCCTCTACCTCGCACTCGGACTCTGCCTCGGCGGCAGCGTCCTCATCGTCCGGTCGCGTCGGCGCTCGGCGAGCACTCTCGAAAGGCAGTCCTGACATGAGCGACCACCGGATCCTTCGTTCGCTGAAGAGCACTCGCGTACGCGCCGGTCTGAGCCTTGGCGTGGTTGCCGCGCTCGGCGTCACCGGGACCTTCGCCTACTGGTCAGACTCGGTGAGCGTGGCCGGCACCACCTTCAGCACCGGTACCTTCGACCTCAAGGTCAACAATCAGGATTCCGTGTCCAACGTGAGCGGCAACCTGAGCATGACCGCGATGGCGCCGGGCAACACCTCGGCGCAGATCCTGACGGTCAACAATGCCGGCACCGTTCCGCTCAAGTGGACGCTCTCCGCGCAGCTCACCGGTGGCTCCAACCCCGGCGATTTCGCCGCGGCCAGTGCGCTCAAGCTGACGGTGAAGACCGGGGCGACCGTCTCCGGCGGCGGCAACAGCGCCACGTGCAGTGGTGGCAACGTCGTGGGCACGGTGACGACGCTCGGCACCGCCGCCTCGGCCGTCGTCGGAACGCCGCAGCCCACGACCGCCGGCAGCGGCCTCGCCGCGTCCGGCAACACGCCGCTGTGCTTCGAGGTCGACTTCGACTCCGGAGCGCCCTCCTCCCTGCAGGGCAAGTCGGCGGTGGTCACCTTCACCTTCGACGCGACCTCCAACGTGGCATGACCAAACGCTCCCGCCTCGGGCTCCTCCGCGACCTGGTGCTGTCCCTGACAGCGCTGGTGGGTGCGGTGTGCCTGGTGCTGGTGATCGCCGGGCTCGCGTTCGGGGTGCACCCGCTGCTCTTCCGGTCCGGCTCGATGTCACCGGCCATCGACACCGGGGACCTCGCACTCGCCCGGACCGTCGACGCGACCGGCCTGAAGCGTGGCGACGTCGTCTCGGTGATCACCGCGAGCGGGCAGCGAGTCACGCACCGGGTAGTCGGCAACACTCCGCAGGGTGGTGGCCTCGCGCAATTGCAGCTCAAGGGCGATGCCAACAAGGCGCCCGACAGCCAGGTGTACGACGTGCGCCATGCGGAGAAGGTCTTCCTGCGGATTCCCAAGATGGGCTATGTCGTCTCCTGGTTCTCGCACGCGCCGGGAAGCTTCGTACTCGCCGGCTATGTGGCGCTGATGCTGCTGCTGGTCTTCCGGCGCCCGGGGAAGAAGGCCGCGAACATCGATGTCACCGATGCGGCGACCCCGACGTTGCCGGTGTCAGTCCCGGCGGCTGTTGCGCGCACGTCGGTGGAGGAGCCGGCCGAGACGCCGGCTGCGTCGGTGAAGAAGCCGCTCAAGGCGGCCGCCATCGCCGGAGGCCTCGCCCTCGGGCTCGCCGCGCTCGCCGGCTGGGGGCAGAACACCGGCGCCTTCTGGACCGATCAGGTCAAGGTGACCGGCACGTCCTTCACCGCCGGTACGTCGGGCTGGCCACTGCCGCCGCCGACCCTGGGGAATCCGATCTGCACCTCACCAGGTGGGAAGCAGGTGAAGTTCAACTGGAATGCCGTCACAGGTGCGGTGAAATACATCGTCACCATCACGCCGACCGGTGGATCCGCGCAGACTTTCACCGTCCTGTCGCCCACGACCTCCTACACCTATTCGAGTGGACAGTCGCAGGAGCCGGGAAGCTTCACCGTTCGGGCAGTGGACGGCTCCAATGTCCAGGGCCCGCCGTCGGCATCGGTCAGCTACACGACGTCGAATGCCTCCCAGACGCAGCCGGCCATCTGCACCCAGCCCTGACGCCGATTGTTGAGTCCGGCCAAACCGCTGCGAAAGAGGCGGTCCGGGTGTTCAATCGGGAGATCGGTGGCGAGGGGAGGGCCCGAGCGCGCCGGTCGTCCTAGGGAGGGACTGTCATGGCCGATTCAACGCAGCATGCCCACAAACGGCGCCGTTCGATGCCCTTGCTCTGGGCAAGTGGCGCCCTCGCGGCAGTGGTCCTGGTCCTCGGTGTCAACGGAACGCTGTCCAGCTGGACCACGGCGATCATCGACAACGGCACGAACACGGCCAAGGCCGCGGACGCCGTCGTACTGACCGAGACCGACGGCACCAACACCTGCGTGTCCACCGGCAACAACGACGGCACCAACTCGTTCAGCTGCTCGACGATCAACAAGTACGGCGGCACCGGCACGCCCTTGCAGCCCGGCGACAGCCAGTCCG
This sequence comes from Marmoricola sp., assembly GCA_030151765.1. GTDB lineage: Bacteria > Actinomycetota > Actinomycetes > Propionibacteriales > Nocardioidaceae > Marmoricola. Next base: position 6,734 of record JASLCW010000291.1, on the reverse strand, counting down.
CGACGGTGACGATGTCCAACACCGGCACCGGTCCCGGCACGCTGACCCTGGCCCCGGGCGTCTGCACGAAGACCCTCGGCAGCGGCTCGGCCACCCAGAGCATCTGCGACGTGGCAACGGTGACGGTGAAGTGCACGGCGCCCAGCACGCTGGACACCACGGCCTCGCCGGTCGTGCTCTCGTCCTTCGGCAACCAGTCGATCGGATCGCTGGCCGCGGCGGAATCGACGAGCTGCACCTTCACGGTCGCGCTGCCGAGCTCCGCGTCGCCACAGGTGGCCGGCCAGGTCGCCTCGCAACCGCTGACGTGGACCCTCGCCGGCTGAGTCCTCACGGTCATGGGCACCCAGCACCGGGCCCGGCGACGCAAGCCGGTCGTCCTCCTGTGGGGCGCGTGCGCGATCTCCGCGCTCGTGCTCTCACTGGGGGCAACCGGCACGTTGTCGAGCTGGACCCAGGCGATCATCGGCAATTCCACCAACTCGACGGCCACCGCCAAGGCGGTCATCCTGCAGGAGACCAGCGGCGCCACCGTCTGTACGTCGAGCGACGGCGCCCAGGCGACGGTCAACAGCTCCACCTGCACGACCATCAACAAGTACGGCGGCACCGGCAGCCCGCTGTCACCGGGCTCGGTCGTGACCACCGACGTCACTTTCAAGAATGTCGGCGCCGCGAACGGGACCAGCTTCGTGCTCGCTCCGGGAAGCTGCTCGCAGAGCCCGGCCGCAGGAGGTGGCACCCCTCCCGCGGCCGCCCTCTGCACCAACAACGATCTCAACGTCGCGGTCAGCTGCTCGCCCGGAACGACGTACGCGAGCGGCAGTGCCTGGGGCGACCTCGCGTATGCGGCCGCGGCGCCGCCGACCGCCACGAAGACCCACAACGCCACCGGTGGTGACCTGAACCCGGGAGCGTCGTGGACCTGTCGTGTCACGGTGACACTCATCGGCAGTGCCGGGATCACCGATCAGGGAATCACCCTGACCCAGCCGCTGACCTGGACCCTGAGCGGCTGATCCGATGGATCGCCGAGCCATGCGGTCGCCCTCGAGGATCCTCCTCGCGGTGGCCTCGTGCGCACTCGGTGCCCTCATGCTCGGGAGTACGGGGACCTTGTCGGGCTGGCCGGCCGCCGTCGTCGCGAACAGCAACACGACGGGGACGGCCTCGCTCGCCTTCACCCACACATATCCCTCGGGCAGCTGTACCGGCACCGCGAGGATGAGCACCCGCACGTGTGCGGGGAGCTGGGCGCCGCAGAACCCGGCACCGTCCTCGGGCACGGTGACCGCCGTCGACGGCATCGCGAACCAGGGTGATCTGGCGGTGACCCAGACGGTCACCGGGTCGTCCTGCGGTCCGGTCCAGTTCGCCGACTCGATGACGAGCACCGACCCGTTGCTGCCCCGCTACGCGACGACTTTCGGACAGGCCGATCCGTGGGGGAGTTCGAAGGCGGCCGCCTTCAGCGGTTCCGCCTATGCCGGCGACATCACCGGCGCCAGTGGCAGCGGCCTGCTCGGCCTGCTCCAGTCGAGCTACAGCATCGGCGTCTGGTTCAACGCGAGCGATGCCCTCGGCGGGGGGCTCATGGGGTTGGGGGCCAGTCTGTCGAACGCGTCCTCGGCGACCGGCAATCCGATGATGTGGCTCGACACCGCAGGGAAGGTGCGCTTCGCCGCCAGCTCGACCCTCGCAACCATCACGGGCGTGAGCTCGGGCAACTGGGGAAGCGGCTGGCACCTCGCCGTCCTGACGGTCGACACCTCCGGAGTCCTGACCCTGACGAAGACCGTGACGCTGTACGTCGACGGGAGCGTGCAGGCGACGGCCAGTGGATTGAGCCTGTTGAGCAGTACGCCGGCCGGCTACTGGCATCTCGGCTGGGCCGATTTCACCTCGATCTCGGCAGGAGCGCCGTCGTCGACGACCTTCCACGGGAGTCTGGCCGGTGCCTTCGTGATCAACGGCGTCACGCTCAACTCCACGCAGATCGGGACGATCTCCGCGAAGGCATTGGGAGCGACGTCGTACGAGTCGACGGTCAAGACGCTGGGCGCCACGCACCTGTGGATGCTGGGGGACAGCGGTACGACGACCTACGGCGGGACGCTGCCCGGTGGCATGGCGGCTCCGTGCTCCCAGGTCACGGTGTCCTTGTCCTTCGCCAATCCCGCCGACTCGTCCATCTCGGGCATGACCCTGGCCAACTTCGCCAACAACACGCCGCGAACGGTCACGGCGCCGTCTCCCGGCCAGACCCAGACGCTGTCCGTCGCGCTCGCTCGTGCCTCGTCGGGCTACAGCAGCGATGTCTCCGGGCTGCGCCTCTATGTGCCGATCGTCTTCACGGTCTCGGTGAGCGCCAACTGGCGGCTGAGCCTCACCTGGTCCGGTGACCCGGCGGAGGTGTTCCTGGCATGAGGCGCGCGGGCAGGATCGCCGTATGGGCGCTCATCGCCGTACTCGTCGGCTTCGTGGCCTTCTGCGGCGTGTGGCGTGCGCAGGGTGGCCGCTGGGAGCGGGTCGAGACACCCTCGATGGGAACCGTCGCCCCGGTGGGAACCCTGCTCTGGGTGAAGCCCGTGACCTTCGACGGCCTGGCGGTCGGGGACTTCATCTCCTTCCACCCGCCGGGCCGGTCCGACCTCACCTACAGCCACCGCGTGTACGCCGTGAACCCCGACGGCACCGTGTCGACCAAGGGAGTGATCCCGGCGCCCGACCCGTGGCGGCTGGCGGCCTCCGACGTGATCGGGCAGGTGCAGATGCGGTGGTGGGGCGTCGGATGGCTGGTCACGGCCGCGCCGATCCTCCTCGGCGGATTCTTTCTGGTGGTGATCGTGCGGGCCTTCGTGGGTGTGGACTGGAAGCTGCCCGTCGCGGTGCTGCTCGGATCGCTGGCGATCACGCTCGCGATCGTCGTCCACCGGCCCCTGCTCAATGCCGAACAACTGTCCTTCGTGCCGGGACGCACCGGCGGCGCGGACGCGACGTACGTCGGCACCGGCCTGCTGCCGGTCCGGCTGCGGGCGCACGAGGGGGAGAGCGTCGTCATGCGCGACGGGCAGGTCGGGCGGGTGCACGTCGCCGTACCCGACAGCCGGCACGAGTTCCGGGTCGCGCTCTCGCCGGCGGTTCCGTGGTGGCTCTGGGCACTGCTGGTCCTCGGCTGCTTCCTGCCGGCGCTGTACTCCCTGCTGGTCGGCTTCCCGCCGCGCGACGAGGGCAGGCATGCCGCGGCCGCGTGACCGCCGTCACACGAATATGTGTGACAAGACGTCGCACTAACCATTTACATGTGACTCGGTGTAACGCTAACCTCGGTTTGTCCGCAAGAAGTCGACACCTGTGAGGTTCCGATGACCGCCACCGCGACGCACAACTCGTACGACGAGATGCTGATGACGCTCTCCGAGGGTTCGGTGCACCAGCACTTCGATCCCTTCGTCGACATCGACTGGGACAACCCCGACTACGCGGTCGACAAGACCGACCCGCGCTGGGTGCTGCCCGAGGCGGACGCGCTCGGTCGTCACCCCTGGTACAAGGCCCAGCCGCTCGAGCGCCAGATCGAGATCGGCCTCTGGCGCCAGGCCAATATCGCCAAGGTCGGCCTGCAGTTCGAGAACATCCTCATCCGCGGCCTCATGGAGCACGTGATGAGCCTGCCCAACGGCTCGGCCGAGTTCCGCTACTGCACGCACGAGGCCACCGAAGAGACCCACCACACCCAGATGTTCCAGGAGTTCGTGAACCGCCTGGACGTCGACGTACCGGGTGGTCCCGGCTACTTCCGCTTCCTCGCGCCCTACCTGCCGCTGGCTGCGCGCTTCCTGCCGGAGGTCTTCTTCGTCGGCGTGCTGGCCGGCGAGGAGCCGATCGACCACCTGCAGAAGTCCGTGCTGCGCGCCGGCGACGACCTGCACCCGCTGCTGCAGCGCGTGATGCAGATCCACGTCGCCGAGGAGGCCCGCCACATCTCCTTCGCGCACGAGTACATGCGCCAGAACACCCCGAAGCTCTCCCGGGCCCGCAAGGCCGTGCTGTCGGTCGCCTATCCGGTCATCATGCGCGTCCTCGGCGACGTGATCATGAAGCCGGTCAAGGAGTTCCGCAACGACTGCGACATCCCCAAGGAGGTCCTCGACGAGATCTTCTGGGACTCCGAGGAAGGCCGCCGGCTGCTGCGCAGCGTCTTCGCCGACCCGCGGATGCTGGCCGAGGAGGTCGGCCTGATGAACGTCGTCTCCCGCCGGGTGTGGCGCTTCCTGAAGATCGACGGCCGCCCGTCGCGCTTCCGCAGCGAACCCGATCCGGCCTGAGCCATGCCGTACGTCGTCACGCAGTCCTGCTGCAGCGATGCCTCCTGTGTCGTCGCCTGCCCGGTGAACTGCATCCACCCCGCACCCGGTGAGCCGGGCTTCCTCGAGGCCGAGATGGTCTACGTGGACGCCGCCGCCTGCGTCGATTGCGGTGCCTGCACGACGGCCTGCCCGGTCGGCGCGATCAAGCCGCACACGATGCTGGAGGAGCGCGAGCTGCCCTTCATCGCACTCGCCGAGGCCTACTACGCGGACTTCCCGCACGCCGATCGCGCACCCCTCGCGATCGTCGAGCAGGGTGACCGTGTCGAGGTCCGCGGCGACTTCCGGGTGGCGATCGTCGGCGCCGGGCCGGCCGCGATGTACGCCGCCGACGAACTCCTCAAGAACCCGGGGGTCAGCGTCGACGTCTTCGACAAGCTGCCGGCGCCGTACGGTCTGGTGCGCGCCGGGGTCGCACCCGACCACCAGCGCACCAAGCAGGTCGAGAAGCTCTTCCACGCCATCGAGGAGCAGGACGGCTTCGAGTACTTCCTCAATGTCGAGGTGGGCCGGCACGTCAGCCTGGACGAGCTGCACGACCACTACGACGCGGTGATTCATGCGAGTGGCGCGGCGCACGACCGGCCGCTGGGCATCGAGGGCGAGGACATGGCGGGCAGCGAGTCGGCCACGGCGATCGTCGGCTGGTACAACGGCCACCCCGATCACCAGGATGCCTATGTCGACCTCTCCGGTGAGCGCGTCGTCGTCATCGGCAACGGCAATGTCGCACTCGACGTCGCCCGGATCCTGACGAGTGACGCGACGGGCCTCGCCACCACGGACATCCCGGCGCTGCCGCTGGCGACGCTGCGGGGGAGCGCCGTACGCGAGGTCGTCGTACTCGGTCGGCGCGGCCCCGAGCATGCCGCCTTCACGATGCCGGAGCTGATCGGGCTCGCCGGCGTCGACGAGATCGACCTGGTCGTCGACAACGGCGGCCGGCCCCTCGAAGGCGATTCGCCCAAGCTGGACCTGCTGCGTGAGATCGCCGCCCGTCCGGCCCGTGAGGGCGCCCGCCGGATCGTGCTCCGCTTCAACACGACGCCCGTCCGGATCCTCGGCGACGGTGTCGTCGGCGGCATCGAGGTCACCGACACGCTCTCGGGGGAGAGCGCGACCATCGAGGCCGGCATGGTGCTGCGCTCGGTCGGCTATCGGGCCGTCGAGATCCCGGGCCTGCCCTTCGACCCGGAGACCGCGACGGTGCCCAACGAGGCCGGGCGGGTGCGCCCCGGAACGTATGTGGCGGGCTGGATCAAGCGCGGCCCGCGCGGCTTCATCGGCACCAACAAGTCCTGCGCAGAGGAGACCGTGTCGAGCCTGATCGATGACATCAACGCAGGTCGGCTCACCCGGCCGCGGCACTCGCGCGCGCAATGGCGCGCGCTGGTGCGTCGCAATCGCCCCGAGATGATCGATCTCGCGGGATGGCGGGCCATCGACGCCGCCGAGCGCGCCGCCGGTGTCGCCCGGGGCAGTGCCCGCGAGAAGTTCGTCGAAGGAGCGGCCGTCACCGCCGCGCTCGCGTCGAGCGCCGGAGCAAGCCGCCGGGGTCGGTAGGGTCATGGCCATGACTTCCGTGTCCGGTCAGTCCGCCGACGGCAGGCAGACCCGTTGGGACGGACACAAGGCCGAGCGCCGGCTGCAGATCCTCGATGCCGCGGTCCGGATCATCGACCGCGAACCCGCCGGAACCGACCTGCACGTGCGGCAGATCGCGGAGGAGTGCGGGATCGGCCGCCCGGTGGTCTACCGGCACTTCGAGGACCGCGACGAACTGGTCCGCGCGGTCCGCGGCCACGTCCTCGCCGAGGTGCGCGAGTTGCTGGTGCCGCAGGTGCGCCTCGACGGATCGATCAGTCAGATCATCGAGCGGATCATCTCGACGTACGTCGAATGGGCGGCCGCGCACCCGACGCTGCACGACTTCGCCGCCCGTGAGGACGCCGTCGACGGTGAGGAGCTCGCCGCCACGATCAAGGCCCTGGTGGACGAGGTGGTCACGATCATCGTGCTCGCCGCGGCCGTGGTCGGTGTGGAGCTCAGCGACGACGACCAGGCGTCACTCGAACCGCTCATCTTCGGCGTGGTGGGCATGGCCTTCGCCACCGTCCGCACCTGGTTGGGCCGCGAGGTGCGCGAGCCCACGGCGCAGGCGCTGGCCGGGATGCTCGCGCAGACCATCTGGTGGGCGATCTGGGGACTGGCGCACGACCGTGGTGTCGACCTCGACCCCGACGTACCCCTCGAGGACATGATCGCCACCGTGGTCGCCGACCTGGTCAACTGATCCGCGAGACCCCACTCAAATGCACCAACAACCCCCTGAGACCCCAGGCAAATGCAGACCTTTGCATTTGC
>JASLCW010000275.1 GCA_030151765.1 Marmoricola sp. | reverse complement strand
GTCGCACCGGCTCGACCGGGGTCTCGTCGACGGGCCGGTGCTCGACGTCGGGGTCGGAGCCGCCCGCGGCGAGCAGCCGGAGGAAGTGGGACTTGCCCGACCCGTTGCTGCCCAGCACCGCGACCCGCTCGCCGTACCAGACCTCGAGGTCGAAGGGACGCATCAGCCCGGTGAGCTCCAGCGACTCGCAGACGACGGCGCGCTTGCCGGTGCGGCCGCCCTTGAGCCGCATCTGCACCTGCTGCTCACGCGGCTGCCCCGTCGGCGGTCCGGCCTCCTCGAACTTGCGCAGGCGCGTCTGCGCGGCGCGATAGCGCGACGCCAACCCGTCGTTGTAGGCCGCCTTCTGCTTGTACATCAGCACCAGCGCGCGGAGCTTGGCATGCTCCTCGTCCCAGCGTCTGGTCAGCTCCTCGAAGCGCGCGAAGCGGTCGCGACGAGCATCGTGATACGTCGCGAAGCCGGCCGGATGCGTCCAGGCGGTGTTGCCGGCCGCGCCGAGCTCGACGGTGACGATCCTGGTCGCGGTGTTGGCGAGCAGCTCGCGATCGTGACTGACGAAGAGCACCGTCTTGGCGGAGCCGCTGATCCGCTCCTCCAGCCAGCGCTTGCCCGGTACGTCGAGGTAGTTGTCCGGCTCGTCGAGGAGCAGCACCTCGTCGGGACCGGCCAGCAGGTACTCCAGGACGAGGCGCTTCTGCTCCCCACCGGAGAGGGTGTCGAGGGAACGGTACTTGGCTCGATCGAAGGGCACCCCGAGCGCCGTCGTACAGCAGGAGTCCCAGACGACCTCGAGGTCATAGCCGCCCGCGTCGGCGTACTCGGACAGCGCGGCGGCGTAACGCATCTGCGTCGCCTCGTCCTCACGCTCCATGAGCACCAGCTCGAGCCGATCGATCTCCGCGGCGGCACGTCGTACCCGATCCGGCGCGACGGAGAGCAACAGCTCCGCGACCGTGGACGATCCCGCGCCGACGTGCTGGCGCATGACGCCCACTCCACCCGACCGGGTCACCGCACCTTCGTGCGGGACGGTCTCACCGGTGACGATGCGCAGCAAGGTCGACTTTCCGGCGCCATTGGCTCCCACGAGCGCGACCTTCGCGCCGTCCCCCACCCGGAAGGACACGTCGTCGAGCAGTACCCGCCCGTCAGGCAGGTGGTAGCTCACTCCGGCGATGTCGACATGTCCCACGTGGAGTCATTGTGGTCGTCGTACCGGATCACTGCATCCGGATTAACTCAGTGAGCGCCGACGAGGTTGAGGCCGATCACGCCGGCGACGATCATGCCGACCGAGATCGCCTTGACCGGGTTCATCGACTCGCCGAGGAAGGCCCAGCCGATCAGGGCGACGGCGGCGGTGCCGAGTCCCGCCCAGATGGCATAGGCGACGCTCACCGGCATCGTGCGCACGATGACGGTCAGCAGATAGATGCCGAGGCCGTAGCCCATGACCACGATCACCGACCAGAACGGGTTGGTGAAGCCTTCGGCCTTCGGCAACAGTGCACTCGCCGCCACTTCAGCGGCGATCGCCACTGCCAGCAGAATCCATGCGCCGAACATTTCGATCTCTCCTCGTTTCATGTAGCAGTCGCTACATTTCAGACTGTAGCAGACGCTACAGTTTCTGTCATGGCAAAAGAGATCCGGCAGGACCTGCTCGACCGTGCTACGGATCACGTTCTCGCAGAGGGACTCATCGGGCTCTCCCTGCGACCACTCGCCGCCGCCATCGGCACCAGCGATCGGATGCTGATCTATCACTTCGGCACCAGGGACGCGCTCGTGTCCGAGATCGTGATCAACTCCGCGCTCAGGTCCCACGAGGCGATCGACGCACTGCCGGGAGCGCGCTCGATCCGTTCCGGGGTGAACAGGCTGTGGGAGGCCTACCGGAGCGAGCCTCTCAACTCATGCCTCGACGTCTACTGCCAGGCCGCCGCGACCGGACTGATCGGACGCGAGCCCTATCGCTCCGACGTACGGGCCATCAACGAACTCTGGTACCGCTCGCTCAAGGACTACCTCGGCCGTTGCGGCACCCGAGCGAGCCGTCTCGACCGGGTGGTGACGCTGATCGACTCGGCCCTGATGGGATTCCACCTCGACCTCGCCACCGACCGCCCGCAGGAACTCGCCCGTGCCGTCGACGACCTCGCCGTCGCCGCCCAGGCACTCGCCACGCGTTGACCCCTACCGGGTCGTCTCGAGGATCCGGAAGCCCTTCGCACTCGACAGTTTGGCGGTCGGATGGCCCGACTCGGTGAGCCAGTCCGCCAGCGAGTCCGCACCCAGGTTCTTGCCCACCACCATCGTCGCCCTGCCCTCGGGGGTCAGCCGCGGCAGCCAGCGCAACAGCAGCTCGTGCAGCGCCTCCTTGCCGATCCGGATTGGCGGGTTGGACCAGATCGCGTCATACGACGCCGCCGGGTCGACCTCGTCGGGCAGGATCGCGCGGAAGCGATCGGCGACGCCCAGCGCCTCGGCATTCTCATTGGCCAGCAGGAGCGCGCGCTCATTGACGTCGACGGCCGTGACCCGAGCCTCCGGGCAGGCGACCGCGATGGCCAGGCCGATCACGCCATACCCGCAGCCGAGGTCCAACACCTCCCGTGCCGCCGCCGGCGGCGGCACGGCACGCAGGAGTACGGCGGTGCCGATGTCGAGCCGGCCACGGGCGAAGACGCCGGAGCCCGTGGTCAGTTCCAGCCAGTGCCCCCAGACGTCGACCCGCACCGGCACCCGCTGGAAGGGCACCGACGGATCGGCAGTGAAGTAGTGCTCGTCGGTCATGAAGCCTCTCCCTCGTCGAGCGTCCTCTTGGCGCGGGCACGGACGGACTGCGTCGCCAGCTCGTGATCGTCCGGATAGCCGACCTCTTCGAGGGTCAGCCCGTGCGGGTGAACTACCGGCACTGCCGCGTCACGCCGTCGCGCGGCCAGGACCTCCCCCGCCCATTCCGGCGTACGACGTCCTTCGCCGACGGCGATCATGCAGCCCATCAGCGACCGAACCATGTTGTGACAGAAGGCGTCGGCACGCACCGTCGCCACCAGGACGCCGTCCGCCTCGCGTTCCCAGTGCAGGTCGAGCAGGCACCGGATCGTGGTGGCGCCCTCGCGCTTCTTGCAGAAGCTGGCGAAGTCCTGCTTGCCCACCAGCAGCGTGGCCGCCGCGTTCATCCGCTCCTCGTCCAGGGGCCGCGGCCAGGCGAGCACATGGCCGCGCCGCAACGGATCGAGCAGGTCGACCCGGTCGGCGATGCGATAGGCGTAGCGACGCCAGATCGCCGAGAAGCGGGCGTCGAATCCGTCCGGCGCGATCGTCACCCGGCGGATCCGCAGATCCGGTTCGAGGACTCCGTTGAGTCGTCGGCCGAGGGTCTCGACAGTCGGCCCGCGACCACCGGGGTCTGCGAAGACCCCGGCAGGGAGATCGATGTGGGCAACCTGGCCGCGGGCGTGGACCCCGGTGTCCGTCCGGCCCGCGCAGGTCACCCGGACCGAAGGCAGTCGAAGCACCTTGGCGAGCGCGGACTCGAGCTCACCCTGGACCGTCCGAAGCGCCGGCTGGGCGGCCCATCCGTGGAAGTCGGCACCGTCGTACGACAGGTCGAGCCGCAGCCGTCCCTCCACGTCCGTCTCCCTATGCAGTTCGCCGTCGATGATGCGCCAAGACTACGTAGTATCGCGGCCGTGCCCACAACGCCCGACGATCCCGAGCGCCCTACCGGTCGCCACCTGGACCCCAACTCGACCTGGCAGCGCGAAGTCCTCCGTACGCCGGCCGGTCAGCGCCTCGCACTGGCCGGGATCGTCGCTGTCGTCGTGGCGGCGATCGTCGCCGGCGTCGTGGTCATCATGGGCACCCACAAGGAGCCGGCCCCGCCAGCGGCGCACCAGGCACCGGCCAAACCGGGCGCTAGCAGGGAACATGCCCCGCGACCGACGCCGCGACCCTCCGCACGAGCCACCCCGGCCGCAACTCCCGGTCAGCCCACCGCGGCAACACGGCCTCCCGGTCCCACCATCGGCCCGACGCGACCCGTCATCTCGGCCGACCATCCCGTCCTGGTCGAGCCGATCGAGTCGAGTTCGCGGATCCCGTCGAAGGACCAGTGGTTGCGCGATGTCGGCGCCAGCCTGACGAATGCAGGCGCCCGCGACTACCTCGCCCAGCGGGCACGATCGGGCGAGAAGAGGTTGGCGATCAACCTCGACATCGACAACACCGTCCACGAGACCTATTTCAACGGTGGCGTCATCCCTCCGATGTACGACCTGCTGCGGTATGCGCACGAGCTCGGCTACGCCATCCTCTTCAACACCGGACGCATGGAAGGCAACCGTGCGGCAACGCTTTCCCTGCTCAGGAACGATGGACTGCCGGTCGACGGTTTGTGCATGCGACGCTCGGGCGAGAAGCTGACCTCCAGCAAGCAGCGATGCCGTGCCGAGTACGCCCGCGCAGGGTGGACGCTGGTCGAGAACATCGGCAACATGTCGACCGACTTTGCCGGCACCGGCTACGAGCTCGGCGTCGTACTGCCCCGCTACGGGCGACTCATGTAGCCCGGCGATTCTACGATCTGCCCATGAGCGCCGAACGCGACAGCCGCCCCGCGATCGTCCTGGTCTCGCCGGACCGGGCCGACTTCCTCCTCGACGAGTTCGGCCGCTATCGGCGCGACTACCGGCTCGAAGCCGCGATCTCGATGAGCGATGCGCTCAGCGTGGCCGCGAGGCTCACCGCCGAGAAGGTCGCCATCGCCATGTTCGTCACCGAATCCCGACTTCCCGATGCGACGACACTGGCCGCCTTCCACGCCTGGCGCACCCTCGTGCCGACCGCCAGGCGGGTCGTGGCCGCACACTGGGACCACTTCCTCGACGATGCCGCGCCACTGCGCCCGGGCCTGTCCACCGGCAAGTACGACGCCTACCTGCTGATGCCCCGAGGCGCTCGCGACGAGGAATTCCACACCGCCATCTGCGAACTGCTCAGCGACTGGGGCTCCACCGTGCCGCTGCCCGAGGTGGCCAGCCTCCTCGTCGTCGCCGAGAAGCATGATCCGACCGCGCTGGCGATCCGCGACTTCCTGGACCGCATGGGCATGCCCAACCGCTGGTACCACCCCGACAGCGAGACGGGGCGCGACGTCGTCGCCCGGTACGACGGCGAAGCCCGACTGCCCCTGCTCGATCGCTATGGCACCGTGCTCGCCCCGGCGAGCGTCCATGAGGTCGCGATCGCGATGTACGGCAATCCCTCCGACATCGACGAGGACGCGGTCGCCGACGTGGCCATCGTGGGCGCGGGCCCGGCCGGGCTCGCTGCCGCGGTCTACGCGGCCTCCGAGGGACTCAGCACAGTCGTCATCGAGTCGGAGGCCATCGGAGGCCAGGCCGGGACCAGTTCGATGATCCGCAACTATCTCGGCTTCCCGCGCGGCATCTCCGGCATGCGTCTGGCCCAGCGGGCGCGCAACCAGGCGATCCGCTTCGGCACCAGCTTCTACACCGGATGGCCGGTGACCGCGCTGGAGTTGGGCAGCGTGGGCCGGCCTCACGTCGTACACACGGACGGCGGCGACGTGCGCACCCGCGCGGTGGTGGTCGCCTCCGGTGTCACCTATCGCAAGCTGCACGTCGAGGCAGTGCAGGCCTTCACCGGCGCGGGTGTCTACTACGGCGCAGCGATGACGGCCTCGCGCGCAATGACCGGCCAGGACGTCTTCGTGGTGGGTGGCGGCAATTCGGCAGGTCAGGCGGCGGTGCACCTCGCCCGGTTCGCGCGGTCGGTCACGATCGTCGTACGGCGGGAATCGCTGGCAGCGACCATGTCCGCCTATCTGTTCCGCGAGATCGACTACAACCCGCGGATCCG
>JASLCW010000195.1 GCA_030151765.1 Marmoricola sp. | reverse complement strand
TCAACGACTCCTTCATCATCCTCGACGAGGCGCAGAACACCTCGCCGGAGCAGATGAAGATGTTCCTCACCCGCCTCGGCTTCGGTTCCAAGATCGTGGTCACCGGCGATGTCACCCAGGTCGACCTGCCCAGCGGCATGAAGAGCGGCCTCCGGGTGGTGGAGAGCATCCTGGACAACATCAAGGACATCTCCTTCAACCGGCTCACCGCCGGCGACGTCGTACGGCATCGCCTGGTCGGGGAGATCGTGGCCGCCTACGACGACTTCGACGCCCGCCAGCAGCACCAGAAGCCGAAGGAGATCCGATGACCATCGAGGTCTTGAACGAGTCGGGGACGGACTTCGACGAGCGTCGTACCCAGCAGCTGGCGCGCTTCGTGATGGACAAGATGCGGGTGCACCCGCTCGCCGAGCTGGCCGTGACGGCCGTCGACGAGGACACCATCGCCGAGCTCAACGGCAAGTGGATGGAGAAGGCCGGGCCGACCGACGTGCTGGCCTTCCCGATGGACGAGCTGCGGCCCGGCAAGGTCAACGAGGACCCCGAGGAGGGCGTCCTCGGCGACCTGGTGCTCTGCCCCGCGGTCGCCGAGCGACAGGCCGCTGAGGCCGGTCACTCGACCACCGACGAGCTCGATCTGCTGACCGTGCACGGCATCCTGCACCTGCTCGGCTACGACCACGCCGAGCCCGAGGAGCACAAGGAGATGTTCGGACTGCAGGCCCAGCTCCTCCAGGACTGGCGCGCGTCCGGGGCCGCGACCTCGTGACCGTCACCAGCCCGGGCCTGCTGCTGGCGGTGCTCGCGCTCCTGGCGATGGCGGGGCTGCTGACCAGTTCGGAGTCGGCGCTCTCGTCCTTCTCGCACGCGCGGGCGGAGGAACTCCGCGACGAGAAGCGGCCCGGCGCCGTACGGCTGGTGGCGCTGCTGGAGGACCCCGCGCCCTTCCTGAGCACGGCGCTCTTCCTGCGCACGCTGGCCGAGGTGACCGCGGTCGTGCTGGCCACGCTGATGATCACCGGCAGCTATGGCCGGCACTTCGGGCCTGGCCTGGTGTCGGTCGCGGTGATGGTGGTGATCTCCTTCGTCGTCCTGGGCGTCGCGCCGCGCACGCTGGGCCGCCAGCACGCGGAGTCGATCGCGCTCGCGGCGGCGCCGGTGCTCCGGGTGCTGACCGCGATCCTGGGGCCGATCCCGAAACTGCTGATCCTGATCGGCAACGCGCTCACCCCGGGCCGCGGCTTCGCCGAGGGGCCCTTCGCCTCCGAGGCGGAGCTGCGCGAGATGGTCGATCTGGCCGAGGCCTCCAGCCTGATCGAGTCCGACGAGCGCGCGATGATCCACTCGGTCTTCGAACTCGGCGACACGATGGTGCGCGAGGTGATGGTGCCGCGCACCGACATCGTCTACATCGAGCGCCACAAGACGCTGCGCCAGACGATGTCGCTCTTCCTGCGCACGGGCTACTCGCGCCTCCCGGTGACGGGCGAGAGTCTCGACGACATCGTCGGCTTCGCCTACCTCAAGGACGTCTCCAAGCGGGTCTTCGACCGTGCCGACGCCCAGACGACCGAACAGGTCGACTCGCTGATGCGCTCGGTGCTGCACGTTCCGGACTCCAAGGCCGTCGACGACCTGCTCCGCGACATGCAGGCGGCGCGGCGCCACATCGCCGTGGTCGTGGACGAGTACGGCGGCACCGCGGGGCTGGTCACCATCGAGGATGTGCTCGAGGAGATCGTCGGCGAGATCACCGATGAATTCGACGCCGAGGAGGTCCCGGTCGAGCGCCTGCCCGACGGCGCCGTACGAGTCTCCTCGCGCTACCCGATCGACGACCTCGACGAGGTCTTCGAGGTGAACCTGACCGACGACGACGTCGAGGACGTCGACTCCGTCGGCGGCCTGATGGCCAAGCACCTCGGCATGGTCCCGATCCCCGGCTCGACGGTGAGCGTCGGCGGCCTCGACCTCGTCGCCGAGGGCACCGCGGGCCGGCGCAAGAAGATCAGCACCGTGCTCATCCGCCCGTCCGCCTTGCCTACGATGGAGTCATGAGCAAGCGCAGCGAGCGAACCATCGGATGTCAGGGCGGGCACCGGGGGACGAGGTGGGCGGCATGAGGGAACTCGCGGCGGAAGACGCCAAGCTCGTCGTACTGGCCAGGGCAACGAAGGCGCGGACCGGGGCCGAGACGGGAGCGGCGCTGCGGGATCTCGACGGTCGCACCTATGCCGCCGCCGACGTGAACCTGCCCTCGCTGACCGTGTCCGCGATCGGTGTCTGTATCGCGATGGCGATCTCGAGCGGGGCGAAGGGCGCCGAGGCGCTGGTCCTCCTGGGGGCCGACATGGCGTCGGCGCCGGACCTGGCCGCGGTCAAGGACTTCGCCGGCGCCGGCGTACCCGTGTATGTCGGCGACGCGCGCGGATCGATCACCGACACCGCCACCACCTGACCGTGAGACCCCACTCAAATGCACCAAGAACCTCGTGAGACCCCAGAGAAGTGCACACTGCTGCATTTCTCTGGGGTCTCAGCGGTTTGAGAATGCATTTATGTGGGGTCTCACGGGCTGGAGGGCGTGACACAAACTGAAACACGTTCTAGTCTGGCGTGCATGCGATTCACGTACGCCGAGGCGATGACCCAGGCGAAGTTCTATGCACCCCTCGCGCAGGCTGCCGAGGCGGCCGGCTACACGTCGATGACGGTGGCGGACTCGCTCATCTACCCGAAGGAATCCGACTCCCGCTATCCCTACACCGACACCGGTGACCGGGAGTTCCTGCAGGGCAAGGAGTTCATCGAGACCTTCATCCTCTGCGCCCACCTCTTCGCGGTCACCAAGACGCTGCGGCTGACCCCCTTCGTGCTCAAGCTGCCGGTGCGGCCGCCGGTGCTGGTGGCCAAGCAGGCCTCCTCGCTGGCCTTCCTCTCCGACAACCGGCTCGGCCTCGGCGTCGGTCTCTCGCCCTGGCCCGAGGACTTCATGACCCTGGGCGTCCCGTGGGAGAAGCGCGGCAAGCGGATGGACGAGTGTATGGACATCCTGCGCGGCCTGACCTCGGGCGAGTTCTTCGGCTACGAGGGCGAGTTCTACGAGTTCGCCGAACTGCAGCAGTGCCCGGCGCCGACCGAGAAGATCCCGCTGCTGGTCGGTGGCCACTCGGACGCGGCCCTGCGGCGCGCCGTACTCAAGGGCGACGGGTGGATGCACGCCGGCGGCGACGGCGAGGAGCTGGACCGGCTGCTGGCCCGCCTGGCCGA
>JASLCW010000154.1 GCA_030151765.1 Marmoricola sp. | reverse complement strand
GTGTTCGTGTTGAGCTCGACGTGGACCTCCAGGCCCATCGCCGGGTCGAAGAGCGCAAGCGCCTCGTCGTACGACATCAACTCGGTCATCGGGTCACCTCCAGGGCCGGTGCCTGTGAGAGCAAGGCGGCACCCCACTGCTGCTCCAGCAAGGCTTCCGCCGCGGCGCCGACGCGGTAGACCCGCTCGTCGGCAAGGGCCGGCGCGAGGATCTGCAGGCCGACCGGCAGACCGTCCTCGGGGGCGAGGCCCGCGGGCACGGAGATGCCGGGTACGCCGGCCAGGTTGGCCGGGATGGTGGCGAGGTCGTTGAGGTACATCGCCAGCGGGTCGTCGAGCTTCTCGCCGATCTTGAAGGCCGTGGTCGGTGCCGTCGGCGAGGCCAGGACGTCGACCTTGCCGAAGGCCGCCTCGAAGTCGCGGCTGATCAGCGTGCGCACCTTCTGCGCCTGGCCGTAGTAGGCGTCGTAGTAGCCGCTGGACAGCGCGTAGGTGCCGATGATGATGCGGCGCTTCACCTCGTCGCCGAAGCCGGCCTCACGCGTGGCGCGCATGACCTGCTCGTTGCTCGGGTCACCCTCGGGGGTGACCCGCAGGCCGTAGCGCATCGCGTCGAAGCGGGCCAGGTTGCTGGACGCCTCGGCCGGCAGGATCAGGTAGTACGCCGCCAGCGCGTGCACGAAGTTGGGGCACGACACCTCGACGATCTCCGCGCCCGCCTTGGCGAGCAGGTCGATCGACTCGGTGAAGCGGGACATCACACCCGGCTGCCAGCCCTCACCGGCGAGCTCGGTGATGACACCGACGCGGACACCGCCGAGGTCGCCGGTGGCGCCCTGTCGAGCGGCCTCGACGAAGGAGCCGACGGGGTTCTCGAGCGAGGTCGAGTCGCGCGGGTCGTGGCCGCCGATCAACTCGTGCAGCAGCGCCGAGTCGAGGACCGTCCGGGTGACCGGGCCGACCTGGTCGAGGGAGTTCGCCAACGCGACGAGGCCGTAGCGGGAGACACCGCCGTACGTCGGCTTCACCCCGACGGTGCCGGTGACCGAACCCGGCTGGCGGATGGAGCCACCCGTGTCGGTGCCCAGCGCGAGCGGCGCCTCGAAGGCCGCGACGGCCGCCGCAGAACCACCGCCGGAGCCGCCCGGGATCCGGTCGAGATCCCACGGGTTGCGAGTCGGACCGTACGCCGAGTGCTCCGTCGAGGAACCCATCGCGAACTCGTCCATGTTGGTCTTGCCCAGGATCGGCAGGCCCGCCGCCTTCACCCGGGTGACCACGGTGGCGTCGTACGGCGGGATCCAGCCCTCGAGGATCTTGGAGCCGCACGTGGTGGGCAGACCGGTCGTCGCGAGCACGTCCTTGAACGCGATCGGGACGCCGTCGAGCCCGGAGGCCGGCGTACCGGCGGCACGGCGCGCGTCCGACGCGGCGGCCTGCGCCAGCGCGCCCTCCGCGTCGACGTGCAGGAAGGCGTGGACGCCGCCGTCGACGGCGGCGATGCGGTCCAGGTGCGCCTGGGTCAGCTCGACACTGGTGGTCTCGCCGGCGGCGAGTGCGCCGGCTAGCTCGGCGGCGGTTTTGCGGATCAGGTCACTCACTGTTCGTCTCCCAGGATCCTCGGCACGGAGAAGCGCTGCTGCTCCTGCGCGGGCGCGCCCGACAGCGCCTGGTCCGGGGTCAGGCACGGCTCGACCACGTCGGCACGGAAGACATTGGAGAGCGCGATCGCGTGCGAGGTCGGCGGAATGTCCTCGGCGGCCACGTCCGCGATGGACGCGACACTCTCGAGGATCACCCCCAGCTGCGGGGCGAGGTGGTCGAGTTCGGCATCGGAGAGGTCGATCCGGGCCAGGTCGGCCAGGTGTCGCACCTCCGCGCGAGTGATGTCGGGCATGAGGGCAATCCTAGGAGTTCTCCCCATCGGGAAATTCGCCGCCTCCGACGAACCGATCGCCCTCCCGCGGCATCTGACAGGGTGAACGATCCCGAACCGAATGAGGGGCCCGCATGCGACCACCCGACGACGAGCAGTTCAGCGCCCTGGTCGCGGCCGCCTGGCCGGGTCTCTACCGCACCGCCTTCCTGCTGCTCGGCGACCGTGGCGAGGCCGAGGACCTGGTCCAGACCGCGCTCACCAAGACCTATGCGAGCTGGTCGAAGGTGCGCGAGCTCGACGCGGCACCGGCGTACGCGCGGACGGTGCTGGTCAACACCGCCGCCTCGTGGTTCCGGCGCGCCTCATGGCGCAACGAGCACCCGACCGAGGAAGTCCCCGAGGCCGGCCATGACACCGACCACTCCATCCGGCCGACCCTGATCGAGGCGCTGCGCAGCCTTCCCCCGCGGCAGCGCGCGGTCGTCGTCCTGCGCTTCTACGAAGACCTCGACGTCCGCCAGACCGCCGCCGCCCTGAACTGCTCCGAGGGCACCGTCAAGAGCCAGACGGCTGCCGCGATCACCAAGCTCCGCCTCGCCCTGGGCGATGCACTACTCCTGGAGGCACACCATGACTGAGACGCACCTCAGCACCCTGCTGCACGAGTCCGCGACCGATCTGACCATCCCCGACGCGCCCACGGGAGCGATCGTGGCCTCGGCACACCGTGCCCGCCGGCGCCGTCGTACGACGCTGGCCGGAGGCCTCGCCCTGGCCACCGTCGCCATCGTCGGCACCGGCTTCGCCGTCACCCACATCGGCACCGGATCCCCCGCGCTCGCGGCTGCCAGCGCGCCGAGCGACGACGGCTGGGCGGTGGCCCAGGGGTCGACCATCCACCTCGGCACCGGGGCCAGCGCGAAGGTGCCCGGGCAGGTGAAGGCGATGTACTACACCTCGGCCGGGACGCTGGTGCGGGTCGGGAAGTCGCCGTACACGGACGCACCCGACTCGAACTACTGGCTGGTGAAGCCGGACGGCTCGACCATCGACTTCTCCCTGTCCCTGGGTGACCGTAAGCCCGGCACCGACCCGACGCTGCCTTATCTCGCCTACGCGCAGAAGGCCGGCGACGCCACTCACTGGGAGGTCGTCCTGCGCGATGTCCGGACGGGCAGGGTCGCCACCACGGTCGGCATCACCGGTTCCTTCACCTGGGGCGGCTGGAATGCGCCGCCCGTCGCACTGTCCGGCGACTATGTCTACGTCGGCATGGACAGGGCCACCGTCGAGGTCGACTGGCGGACCGGCGCGGTGCGGGACGCCACAGGCCTCTCCCCCGCACGGATGCCCAAGGTCGCCGGAGGTCACGAGCTCACCAACAACGACACCGACGCCGTCGTCAAGGACGCGCACACCGGCAGCACCCTGCTCAACGTGCCGGGCATCAACAAGAAGATCCGGAACGGCGTCACCACCTCCGAGAGCATCGACGCGGGGCTGTGGCCACAACTCTCCGCCGACGGCCGCTATCTCCTGCTGACGCCGATGGCGATGTGTTACGAGGACAAGCCCTGCGTCTACGAGAAGCCACAGACCAGTGCGTACGACGTCACCTCCGGCAAGCCTTTCCCCGTCACTCTCAAGTACGGCGAGTTCGGCTGGACTCCCACCGGCCGCATGCTCGAGGTGAGCAACCAGGTGGTGCAGAGCTGCGAGGTCAGTACGGACGAGTGCGTCGCCACCAAGGTGCGCCTCGACGGCTCCGGGCCGATCCGGATCAGCGGCAACGACAACGAGTCATGATCGTGTGGCAGTCGTGTTCCCTTCGCACGGGTCCGGCGGGGTTCCCCTCACTCGCTGGCGTCTCGCTCTTGTCTCGCTCTCTTGGATAGTTCGGTTCGGCTGGCTTCTGGTTGCGCATGGGTGGTCACCCTCGCCTGTTCGGCTTCACCGTCCGGCTCCGGTTGCACCTTCGGGTTACGGCCGCCTCGACCCCCTCCGTCCTTGATTGCTTCTTCGTTGGGATCACTGGCCCGAAAATGTCCCTCAATCATCCACAAGCCACCCACTTTTTCCTTATCCACAAGACGAAACTCGTCTGATCGAGACTGTCGGTGGTCCCGTCTAGAGTCAGATCCATGACCACCACACCCGTTCAGCATGAGGCGCGCGACACCTCCGTCGCTGGCGCGGTGCTGGAGCGGGCGCGTGGCTTCCGCCGTGATGCGGATCTGGCCGAGGCCCGGCTGTTGGGCGAGGTTCTGGCGTGGGCTGAACTGCACGTCACGCAGGACCCATCTGAGGCGGCGGTGTGGGACGACTCCCCGGTCCACCTAGGTGGCGAAGGCTGCCCGTGGGTGCGGGAGTTCACCATCACCGAAATCGCCGCCGCCCTTGGCCTCTCCCTGGTGACGGGTCGTCGGCTGGTCGCCGAAGTCCTCGAACTCGCCTACCGCCTCCCCATCTTGTGGCGGCAGGTGCAGACCGGACGGCTCGCCGGCTGGAAGGCTCGCACGGTTGCCACCAAAACCCAGGGCTTGAGTGTGGAGGCAGCCGGATTCGTGGACCGCCAGGTCGCCCTCACCGGCCGCGGTGTCGGCCCGGCACGTCTGGAGCGGCTGGTCGACGAGTCGATCGGACGGTTCATGCCGATCCTGGCCGAACAGCAGGCAGCTCTGGCTGAGGACCGCCGTTACCTTCGGATCCTGCATGACCAGCCCTCCTACTCCGGGAGCGCCCGGCTCGAGGGTGAGATCGGGATGGCTGATGCCGCTGATCTCGACGCCGTCTTGAACCACATGGCCGAGGAAATGAGGGCAGAGGGCTGCACCCTGTCTCTGGACGAGCGCCGCGCGCTGGCCTTGGGGGAGCTGGCCCGGCGGCAGTTCGCGCTGAGCTTCACCCACGACCCCGCCGTCCCCGACGTCACCACGGTGGCTTCGGTGCAGGAGCGGCACCCTGCCGACGCTGTCCCTGCCACCGCCACCGCTACCGCCATCACCGGCACGGACGCAGCAGCGGGAGGACCAACCGCTCCCACCGAGCGCTCGGGCTCGGTGCGTCG
>JASLCW010000148.1 GCA_030151765.1 Marmoricola sp. | reverse complement strand
CGAACATCTGTTCGGACGAGAGGTGCCCATGCGTGTGCTCGGAGTCGACCCGGGACTGACCCGGTGCGGTCTCGGTGTCGTCGACGGATCGATCGGGCGGCCGTTGTCGATGGTCGCCGTCGGCGTGGTCCGTACGCCGGCCGACGAGGACATCGCCCACCGGCTGGTCCAGATCGAGGCAGGCATCGAGGACTGGATCGACGAGCACCGGCCCGACGCGGTGGCGGTCGAGCGGGTCTTCAGCCAGCACAACGTCCGCACCGTGATGGGCACCGCCCAGGCCAGCGGCATCGCGCTCCTGGTGGCCGCGCGGCGGGGGATCCCGGTCGCGCTGCACACCCCCAGCGAGGTCAAGGCAGCCGTCACCGGCAGCGGCCGCGCGGACAAGGCCCAGGTCGGGGCGATGGTCACCCGGCTGCTGCGTCTCGATGCCGCCCCCAAGCCGGCCGACGCCGCCGACGCGCTCGCCCTGGCGATCTGTCACGTGTGGCGAGGCGGCGCGCAGTCGCGGATCGAGCAGGCCGTGAACCGACAGAAGCTGATCGCATCGGGAGGACGGCGATGATCGCCTTCGTGAAGGGCCGGGTCGCCGAGATCGGGCTGACCTCGGCCGTCGTGGAGGTCGGGGGAGTCGGCCTGCAACTGCTCTGTGCGCCCAACACGCTGGCCAACCTGCGCATCGGCGCGGAGGCGACGCTGCCCTCCTCGCTGGTCGTGCGGGAGGACTCGCTGACCCTGTTCGGCTTCGCCGACGACGACGAGAAGCAGATGTTCGAGCTGCTCCAGACCGCCAGTGGCGTCGGGCCCAAGGTGGCGCAGGCGATGCTGGCCTGCCACAGCCCGGAGACGCTGCGGCGCGCGGTCACGACGGAGGACATCAAGACGCTGACCGCCGTACCCGGCATCGGCCAGAAGGGCGCGCAGCGGATCATCATCGAGCTCAAGGACCGCATCGGCGTGCCCGGCGACATCGCGACCGTCCCGGCCGCGGCGCCCGCGGCCGCCTGGGAGGGACAGGTGCATGCCGGTCTCGTCGGCCTCGGCTGGTCCGCGAAGGACGCCGACCGGGCCGTCTCGGCCGTTTCCGACCAGGCCACCCAGCCGCCCGACGTGGCCGCGCTGCTGCGCGCCGCCCTGCGGACGCTGAGTCGCTCATGAGCGAGCTTGCGAGCGAACGATGGAACTGGGCCAGGCGCTGCCGGGGCCGACGAAGGAGGTCCCGGTGAGCTATGAGGACGAGCTCGCGGAAGCCGAGGAGGAGCACCTCCGGCTGATCTCGGCGGAGGCCTCCGGCGACGAGCGTGCCGTCGAGGCGGCCCTGCGCCCGCGCACCCTCGGCGAGGTGATCGGCCAGGAACGCGTCCGCGAGCAGCTCTCCCTGGTGCTCGAGGCCGCCCGCGCCCGAGGCCGTACGCCGGACCATGTCCTTCTCTCCGGTCCCCCCGGACTGGGGAAGACCACGCTGGCGATGATCATCGCCGCCGAGATGTCCGCCCCGCTGCGGCTGACCAGCGGGCCCGCGATCGTGCACGCGGGCGACCTCGCCGCGATCCTCTCCGGGCTCAACGAGGGCGATGTCCTCTTCGTCGACGAGATCCACCGGATGTCGCGGCCGGCCGAGGAGATGCTCTACCTGGCGATGGAGGACTTCCGGGTCGACGTGGTGATCGGCAAGGGCCCGGGCGCGACCGCGATTCCGCTGGAGATCCCGCCCTTCACGCTCGTCGGGGCGACCACCCGGGCGGGTCTGCTGCCGAGCCCCCTGCGCGATCGTTTCGGCTTCACCGCGCACCTGGAGTTCTACGAGGCGGACGACCTCGACCAGATCGTGCGCCGCTCGGCCGCCCTGCTCGAGGTCGAGGTGGAGCCCGCGGGCTCCTTCGAGATCGCCTCGCGCTCGCGAGGCACCCCGCGTATCGCCAACCGACTGCTGCGCCGGGTGCGCGACTACGCGCAGGTCAAGACCGACGGGCGGGTCACCCGCGACGTCGCCGGCGCCGCGCTGGATCTCTACGAGGTCGACGAGGCCGGTCTGGATCGGCTCGACCGCGCCGTACTCGATGTCTTGTGTCGCCGTTTCGGGGGTGGCCCGGTCGGCGTCGCGACCCTCGCGGTGGCGGTCGGCGAGGAGCGCGAGACCGTCGAGGAGGTGGCCGAGCCCTTCCTGGTCCGACTGGGCTTCCTCGCCCGTACGCCGCGCGGACGCGTTGCCACACCGGCCGCCTGGCGCCAGCTCGGGCTGAGCGTGCCGGCCGGTGCCGCCTTCGCCGATGCGCCGACCCTCTTCGACGGTGGCGACGACACCCAGGAGTGACCTCGGAGGTTCGTCCGAAACAGTGAGTGACACGGGCTACACTTCACCGTCGGTGCGCGCCCCGCGTTGCGCCATGTCATGCCGCCTGCCCTCTGGAGCGATCTCGCAGTGATCTACACAATCCTCATCTGGGTTGTCCTTCTCGGAATCCTCTGGATGGTGCTGATCCGGCCCCAGCGCAACCGCCAGCGTGCGCTGTCGGACATGCAGAGCGCCATCGGCCCGGGCGACGAGGTGATGCTCACCTCCGGCATCTTCGGCACCGTGGTGGCGATCGACGACCAGCGGGTCGAGCTCGAGATCGCCGCCGGTACGACGATCCAGGTCGCGCGTCGCGCCGTTCTGGAGCAGGTGCTGAACAAGACGGACGACGAAGCCCCAGAAGAGGCGTCGGAAGCGACGCCGGACGAAGCCCCGGAGCCGACCACGCGGTCGACTGACGAGGAGAGCGAGTAACAGTGGCGAAGAAGCACTCGAGGCCGGGGCGCACACTCCTGGTCCTCGGCATCGTGATCGTGGTGATGTACGCCTTGGTCGCGATCGGCGGAAGCTGGAAGCCCCGGCTGGGCCTCGACCTCGAGGGCGGCACCCGGATCACGCTGGTCGCCGAGGGCAGCCCCTCGAAGACGAAGCTCGACCAGGCCGCGGGCATCATCAACCAGCGCGTCAACGGCAGTGGTATCGCCGAGGCATCGGTGACCACCCAGGGCGGCACCAACATCATCGTCGAGATCCCGGGCAAGACCCGCCAGGACCTCGTCGACTCGGTGAAGCAGACCGCTCAGATGCGCTTCCGCATCCTCGCCTACTGCACCTCGCTGACCGGCAGCTTCTGCCAGGCCTCGGGCCTGCCGCAGAAGCCCTCCGCGAGCCCCTCGGCCAACCCGAGCTCCAGCCCCTCGGCGGGTGCGACCTCGGGTGCCTCGCCGAGTGCCAAGCCGACCACCAAGTCGGGCGACAAGACCGGTGCGAAGACCGGCAAGAAGAAGGCCAAGAGCAACCAGCGTCCGGTGCCGGCGTGGGCCGTGAAGCCCGCCGCCGCGCCGACCAAGCCGGCCCAGCCGAAGAACAAGACGAAGGCACCGAAGCCGGGCGCGAGCCCGACGACGGCGCCGACCACGCCGGCGGCCAACGCTCCCGCGGCCGACAGCCCCGGGGCCAAGGTCACCGACTACATGGCGTGGAGCAAGGACCCGGGCACCGCCTGGCAGGACCTGTGGGCCGTCTCCCAGTGCGACCCCGCCTCGATGCAGGCGCGCGTCCCGGCGATCGCCAACACGATGAGCCTCACCAAGCCGCTCACGACCGCCGAGCTGGCCAAGGAGCTCAAGGGCCTCAAGCCCGCGGACCTGGTCCCCGCCGTCGACGATCCGGGCCGCCCGCTGATCTCCTGTGACGCCTCGGGCAACAAGCTGCTCCTCAGTGTCGCGCCCATCGAGGGCACCCAGCTCAAGTCCGCCTCGGCCGGCCTCGACTCGCAGTCGCTCGGCTCGTGGGTCGTGCAGCTGTCCTTCAAGGGCAGCGCCGTCGACACCTTCGCGAAGATCTCGCAGCAGATGGTGTCGAGCTCCAGCAGCCCCTACGCCAATGGCCAGTTCTCGATCGTCCTCGACGGTCAGACCATCGAGTCCAGTGGCTTCAGCGGGGTCATCAACAACGGCCAGGCGCAGATCACCGGAAGCTTCAGCGAGGCGTCCGCGAACGCGCTGGCCAATTCGCTGAAGTACGGCGCGCTCCCGGTGAAGTTCAAGCCGGACGTCTCTGACGAGACCGTCGGCCCCTCGCTGGCCGGCATCCAGCTCAGTGCGGGCCTGATCGCGGGCGGCATCGGTCTGGCGATCGTCATGCTCTACTGCCTGCTCTACTACCGCGGACTCGGCACGGTGGTGATCGCCTCGCTGCTCCTGGCCGCGGTCTGGACGTACGCCATCGTGATGCTGCTGGCGAAGACGGCCGGCTTCACGCTGACCCTGCCCGGTATCGCCGGTCTGATCGTGGCGGTCGGCATCACGGCCGACTCCT
Source organism: Marmoricola sp. (assembly GCA_030151765.1). Lineage (GTDB taxonomy): Bacteria > Actinomycetota > Actinomycetes > Propionibacteriales > Nocardioidaceae > Marmoricola. The sequence continues at coordinate 2,542 of JASLCW010000148.1, read as the reverse complement.
TCATCGTCTACTTCGAACGCATCCGTGACGAGATGCGCGCGGGCAAGTCGATGCGGGTCGCCGTACAGGCGGGCTGGATCCGCGCCCGGAACACCTGTCTGGCCGCGGACACCGTCTCCGTACTCGCCGCGCTGGTGCTCTACATCTTCGCCATCGGTGATGTGCGTGGCTTCGCCTTCGCCCTCGGCATCAGCACGCTGATCGACGTCGCGGTCTTCTTCTGGTTCACCCACCCGCTGATCACGCTGCTGTCCGGCCGGAAGTTCTTCAACTCCGGACATCCGCTGTCCGGGCTGTCTCCCGAGACGCTCGGCATCGACGACCCGAACGCCGGCCTCCGGCCCGGCACCGTGGGAGGGAGGGCCTGATGGGCAAGTTCTCCAGGCTCGGCAACGACCTTTACACCGGCAAGAAGTCCATCGACTTCATCGGCAAGATGTGGCTCTGGTACGCCGTCTCCGGCGTGGTCGTCGTGGTCGCCATCCTCGGCATGACCATCAAGGGCTTCAACCTCGGCATCGAGTTCCAGGGCGGTACGGAGTACACCGTCAAGCTGCCCAGCTCGATGGTGACCCAGGCCAATGCGGACAAGCTGCGCACCGTCGTGGCGGACACCGGTTACAAGGAGGCCAGCGCCCCCGAGGTGACCACCAGCGGCACCAGCACGATCCTGATCAAGATCGAGCAGCTCCCCGCCGACGACAGCACCAAGGTGATGGGCGAGATCGCCAGCGCGATGCACGTCTCCGCCGCCGACGTCAGCGCGGACTCCGTCGGTGCCAGTTGGGGAAGCCAGGTGGCGAAGAAGGCCTTCACCGGTCTGATCGTCTTCCTGATCTGTGTCGTGATCTTCATCTGGGCCTATTTCCGGGAATGGAAGATGTCCGCGGCCGCACTCGTCGCGCTCGCGCACGACATCACCATCAGTGCGGGCATCTATGCCCTCTCGGGCTTCCAGGTGAGTCCGGCGACGATCACCGGCTTCCTGACCATCCTCGGTTTCTCGCTGTACGACACGGTGGTCGTCTTCGACAAGATCCGCGAGAACACGAAGACGATGCGGCAGTCCCGGCGTACCTACGGCGAACTGACCAACCTCGCGGTCAACCAGACCCTGGTGCGTTCGATCAACACCTCGTTCGTGGCCCTGCTGCCCGTGCTCGCGCTGCTGCTGGTCAGCATCTTCTACCTGGGTGCGGGCGACCTGCAGGACCTGGCCCTGGCGCTCTTCGTCGGTATGGCCGCCGGTACCTACTCCTCGATCTTCATCGCGCCGCCGCTGGTGGTCTCGCTCAAGTCGAGGGAGAAGGCGATCAGCGAGCAGGACCGTCGCGCCAAGGCACGTCAGCGTCGTGACGCCGACCGTTATGCGAATGTTCCGGCCTTCACCGACGACATGGGCGTCGAGCGGTCCGCACTGGAAGGGATTCCGGACGAACTGCGGGAGGACGTCGACGTCGAGGCCGGTACGACGGTGCGACCGTCGTCGCGTCCCGAGGCATCGGGGTCGGGACGGGTGCTGCCGGAGACCAAGGCGCCGCTGCGCGATTCCGGTTCGTCGGGCCGCCAGCAGCCGGCGCGCGAGTCGCGTTCCAAGCGCAAGAAGTAGCCGGCGCTCGTGACCGCGGACCTCGACGGGCTGATCACCCGGCTGGTGCGGGACATCCCCGACTTCCCGAAGCCGGGGGTGATGTTCAAGGACATCACCCCGCTGCTCGACGACCCGGTGGCCTTCGGGCTCGTCGTACAGGCGCTGGCCGATTCCGGCCGGCGTGACGGCGAGGTCGTGGTCGACAAGGTCGTCGGCATCGAGGCACGAGGCTTCATCCTGGCCGCGCCGGTCGCGCTGGCGCTGGGCGTCGGCTTCATCCCGGTGCGCAAGCCGGGCAAACTGCCGGCGGCGACGCTCGAGGTCAGCTACGACCTCGAGTACGGCAACGAGACCCTGCAGATCCACGCCGACGCGGTTGGGGCCGGTGACCGGGTGCTGATCGTCGACGACGTGCTGGCCACGGGCGGCACCGCCGTCGCCGCGCACACACTGGTGGAAAGGGCCGGGGGAGAGGTCTCCGGCCTCGCCGTACTGATGGAACTCGGCTTCCTCGGCGGCCGCGCCAAGTGCGGGTCGATGCCGGTCAGCACCCTGCATCTCGTCTGACGACGAAGTCACGGCAACGCCTGACTAGACTCGGCTCGTGGCACAGGACCGCGTGAGCACCCCGCCGCCGGTCGGACCCGGTCCGACCGGTCGGAGCGTGCGCGCGCGCCTGGCCCGGATCGGCACCAGCAAGCAGTCCGGCAATCCGGTCCTCGAGCCGCTCTTCCGGACCGTCCGCAGCAACCACCCGAAGGCCGACCTGGCCCTGCTGGAGCGGGCGTACGACGTCGCCGAGCGTCATCACCGCGGCCAGATGCGCAAGAGCGGCGACCCCTACATCACGCATCCGCTCGCGGTCACGACGATCCTCGCCGAGATCGGCATGACCGAGCCGACGCTGGTCGCGGCACTGCTGCACGACACGGTCGAGGACACGCCGTACAC
>JASLCW010000144.1 GCA_030151765.1 Marmoricola sp. | reverse complement strand
GACGACCGGGTGGCCGTAGGTGCGGCCGTCTCCCTGCACGCCCACCGACCGTACGTCGGCCAGCAGGACGACCGGGAACTGCCAGATTTCGCGGTCCAGCCCTGCCTTCGTCAGCTCCCCGCGCGCGATCGCGTCCGCCTCGCGGAGGATGTCGAGACGCTCGCGAGTGACCTCGCCGATGATCCGGATGCCGAGGCCCGGGCCCGGGAAGGGATGCCGCCAGACGATCTCGGCGGGCAGGCCGAGCTGCTCGCCGACGAGGCGGACCTCGTCCTTGAAGAGCGTCCGCAGCGGCTCGACGAGCTCGAACTCGAGGTCCTCGGGGAGGCCCCCGACATTGTGATGCGACTTGATGTTCGCCGTACCCTCGCCGCCGCCGGACTCGACCACGTCGGGATAGAGCGTGCCCTGCACCAGGAACTTCACCGTGCTGCCGGCGGGTGCCTCGCGGATCACCTTGGCCTCGGCGGCCTCGAAGGTGCGGATGAACTCACGGCCGATGATCTTGCGCTTGGTCTCCGGGTCGCTGACTCCGGCGAGCGCGGTGAGGAACTGCTGCTCGGCGTCGACGACGACCAGGCGGGTGCCCGTGGCCGCGACGAAGTCACGCTCGATCTGCTCGGTCTCGTTCTTGCGCATCAGGCCGTGGTCGACGTACACGCAGGTGAGGCGATCGCCGATCGCCTTCTGCACGATCGCCGCCGCCACCGCGGAGTCGACGCCGCCCGAGAGGCCGCAGATGGCCCGGCCGTCGGTGCCGATCTGCTCGCGGATGCGCTCGATCTGCTCGTCGGCGATATTGCCGATCGTCCAGGTCTGGCGGCAGCCGGCGATATTCCAGAGGAAGTGCTCGAGGGTCCGCTGGCCGTGCTCGGAGTGCATCACCTCGGGGTGCCACTGGACGCCGGCCAGACTGCGCTCGATGTTCTCGAAGGCGGCGACCGGGGTGTCCGCGGTCGACGCCAGGACGGTGAAGCCCTCGGGCGCACGGGCGACCGAGTCGCCGTGCGACATCCAGACCTTGTGCTGGGCAGGGATGTCGGCGAGCAGGGTGCCCGGCGTGGTCACCTCGACCTCGGTGCGCCCGTACTCGGAGATGCCCGTCTCGGCGACCTCGCCACCGAGCGCGAGGGCCATCGCCTGGAATCCGTAGCACATGCCGAAGACCGGTACCCCGGCCTCGAAGATGCTGGCGTCGACCTGCGGGGCGCCCTCGGCGTACACGCTCGACGGGCCGCCGGACAGGATGATCGCCCTGGGCTGCTTGGCCAGCATGTCGGCCAGCGGCATCGAGTGCGGGACGATCTCGGAGTAGACCCGAGCCTCTCGAACCCGGCGCGCGATGAGCTGCGCGTATTGTGCGCCGAAGTCGACGACGAGGACCAGGTCGTGCTCGCTCAAAGGAGACCTTCCAGACGGGCGGGACGGAGACGTTGGGCGCAGTCTATCGACGGGTCGATCCCGGCGAAAAATTCGGTAACGGGGGCATAACCCCGCCTGCGGGACCTCGTTAACGCTGCTGATCCGGTGCTTTTGCTCCCTCCCAGGCCGGATCAACCAAGTCCGCGGCAAGTGGACTCCCCAGGGCCCGACCCCCTCCCTCCCCGGTCGGGCCCTGGACCATTTCTCGGGGCTTTCCGGTGGGGCGGCCGCCTCAGGTGTCACAGGTTTCCCATGTGACCCACGGAAACCGGGACTCCACACGTGATGCATCGTGTGTGAAGTCCCGGCTCGGATGGATCACATGGGAAACCTGTGACTGATCACGACACCCCGACGATCGGCAACCGCAGCGCCGCCGGAGCATCGTCCGGTACGACGGGGAAGGCCGGCGCCACCGGGTCGAGTCGCTCGTACGACGCCCCGAGGGCCGGGCGGGGGTCGTCCTCACCCTTGTTGGGCCAGAAGGACATCGCCCGTTCCGCCTGAGCGGTGATGGTCAGCGAGGGGTTCACCCCGAGATTCGCCGAGATCGCGGAGCCGTCGGCGATGTGCAGGCCGTCGTAACCGTAGACGCGCTGGTACGGGTCGACCACACCGCTCGCGGGCGAGTCGCCGATGGTGCAGCCGCCGATGAAGTGCGCGGTCAGCGGCCGGTTGAAGGGCTCGCCGATGTTGCCGCCCGCGGTGCCGCCGAGATTGTCGGCGATCCGGCGTACCGCCTCGTTGCCCTGCGGGATCCAGGTCGGGTTGGGCTCACCGTGACCCTGACGGGAGGCGAGCAGGTAGCCGAACGGGGTCTTCTTCGGGAAGGTCGTGATCGAGTTGTCCACGCTCTGCATGACCAGCGCGATGATGGTGCGCTCGGACCAGTGCCGCAGGTCGTAGAGGTCGCGCACCTCGCGACGCTTGGACCACATCTCCTTGAGCCAGGCCTTCCAGCGCGGCTCTGGGCCGTCGCCGTCGGTGAGGACCGTCTGCATCATCGCCATGAAGTTGGAGCCCTTGCCGTAGCGGACCGGCTCGATGTGGGTGTGCTCGTCGGGATGCCACGACGACGTGATCGCGACGCCCTCGGTGTAGTCGGTGGTGTCGTCGGGGCGCGAGATCGCGCCCAGGATCGACTCCGAATTGGTCCGCGCCAGTACGCCGAGACGGTCCGACAGCTCGGGCAGGTCGCCCTCGGCCTTCAGCTTGTGCAGCAGCTTCTGGGTGCCCAGCGCGGCCGCCGCGAAGATCACCTGACCGGCGGTGAAGGACTTCACCGCGGTCTTGCGCGAGGCCTTCGCCTTCGTCCAGCGCGCGTCGATCCGGTAGCCGCCGCCCTCAAGAGGGCGCACCCGCGTGACCGTGGTCAACGGGTGGATCACGGCACCGTTCTGCTCGGCCAGATAGAGATAGTTCTTGACCAGCGTGTTCTTCGCGTTGTGCCGGCAGCCGGTCATGCACTCGCCACAGTTGAGGCAGGTGCTGCGCTCGGGACCGGCGCCACCGAAGTACGGATCCGCGACCTTCGCACCGCGCTCCTGCCCGGGCCCGCCGAAGAAGACGCCCACCGGGGTCGGGTGGAAGCTGTCCCCCACGCCCATCTCCTCGGCGACCTTCTTCATGACCCGGTCGGCCGGGGTCTCGAAGGGGTACGTCGTCACGCCGAGCATCCGCTTCGCCTGGTCGTAGTACGGCGCCAGCTCGCTCTTCCAGTCGGTGATGTGCGACCAGGACGGGTCGCCGTAGAAGGCGTCGAGCGGTTCGTACAGCGTGTTGGCGTAGACCAGCGAGCCGCCGCCGACACCCGCGCCGGCGACGATCAGGCAGTCGCTGACCATGTCGATGCGCTGGATGCCGTACATCCCGAGTGCCGGGTTGAAGAGATAGCGCTTCAGGTCGAAGGAGGTGTCCGCGAAGTCTTCGTCGCGGAAGCGCGCACCGGCCTCGAGGACCGCGACCTTGTAGCCCTTCTCGGTCAGCCGCAGCGCGCTCACCGAGCCGCCGAAACCGGACCCGATGATGATCACGTCATAGTCGAAGTCACCCTCGACGGTCGGCACCTCAGCCTTGTGCTTCGACACGCTCAGGCCCTCCCCAGCTTCTTCAGCAGCCGCAGCGAGAGCGTCATCACCTTGGCGTACTGCTCGTCGTTCATTCCGTACTGCGGCGCGAACCGGAGCAGCGCCTGCGAGGCGACCGCCTGGGACTCGGTGTAGCGCAGGATGCCCTCACCGGCCTGGCGGCGTCCCATGCCGGACTCGCGCATGCCACCCATGGGGGTGTCGATGCTGGCGAAGGTGGCGCCGAAGGCCTCGTTGATGTTGACCGTGCCGCACTTGACCTGGCGGGCGATCCCGCGGGCGCGCTTCACGTCCCGGCTGTAGATCGAGGCATTGAGGCCGTACTCGCCGTCATTGGCCCGCGCGACCGCGTCCGCCTCGTCGTGGAAGCGGTAGATGCTCACCACCGGACCGAAGGTCTCGGTGCCGAAGCAGGTCATCTCGGGGGTGACGCCCTCGAGCACCGTGGGCTCGTAGAAGAAGGGGCCGAGGTCGGGGCGGGCCTTGCCGCCGGCGAGCACCCGCGCACCCTTGGCGACGGCGTCGGCGACGTGAGCACTGACCGTGTCGAGCTGGTCCTGGCTGATCAGGGTGCCCATGTCGGAGCCCCAGCTGCCGCCGGCATCGAGGCGCATCGCCTGCACATGCGCGACGAAGCGCTCCACGAACCGGTCGTAGACCTGGTCGGCGACGAACATCCGCTCGGTCGACACACACAGCTGGCCGGCATTGGAGAAGGAGGCGCGGCAGGCGCCCTCCGCCGCACGCTCGACGTCGGCGTCACGCAGGATCAGGATCGGGTTCTTGCCGCCGAGCTCCAGCGAGCAGCCGATCAGCTTCTCCGCGCACTGCTTCGCGATCACCTTGCCGGTGGCCGTCGAACCGGTGAAGCAGACATAGTCGGAGCCCTCGATGAGCGGCGTGCCGAGTTCCCGGCCGGGGCCGGCGACGACATTCCAGAGGTCCCGCGGGAAGCCGGCCTCCTCGAGGAGCTGGGCGCCCAGCAGCGCGGTCAGCATCGTCTGGGCATCGGGCTTGGTGACGACCGCATTGCCCGCCAGCAGGGCCGGGAGGCCGTCGCAGATCGCCAGCGTGAAGGGATAGTTCCAGGGCGCGATGATGCCGACGACACCCTTGGGGACGTGGTTGACCTCCGCCCTGGTGAGCACCGGGATGACACCGGGGCAGCGCTCGGTGTCGAGGTGGCGATGCGCCGTACGGCCGTAGTAGCGCGCGGTCAGCGCGACGTGCAGCGGCTCGTCGAAGGCGTGCTTGCGCGCCTTGCCGGACTCCGCGCAGATCATGTCGAGGATCTCGTCCTGGCGGTCGAGCACGATGTCGTGCAGGCGCAGCAGCATCGCCGCGCGCTCGTCGATGCTGGTTCGCGACCATGCGGCCTGCGCCCGCTTCGCCCGCTGCACGGCCTCGCGGACGTCGTCGACGCTCGACTGCGGGATGCTCGCCAGCGGCTGGCCCGTCGCCGGCGCATAGCTCGTCACCGACTGCCCCGTCGAGGAGATGATCCGGTCGGTCAGCGCCTTGGTGTAGCCGGGCTCGAAGGCGTAGGACCCCTTCGGGGAGTCCGGATCGATCGGCAGCCCGTCAGCCGCCGCGGCGCCGTACTCGGACGAGGAACCGGAGGACCCTGAAGAGGACTCAGTCATGCCCGGAGAATACGCGTGGGTAACTTTTTACACAACGGCCCATCTTGTAAAGCGGGCGTCTTGGACGTCATAGCGCGCGAGAACGAGACTGCCGGTCCTCGACGAGGACGAGAGCAACGAGGATCCCGCACCAGGTCACCCCTGAGCCGAAGGTCGTGCGGTCGGCGTAAAGGCTCCCCGGGTCGACGAGGCTGACCACGAAGGCCAGCGCCACGATCACGCAGGCCCAAAGAGCGAAGCCGCCGATGCGCTCGACGAGTGGTCGCGCATAGAACCGCGTCCACGCCCAGCCGAGGAGAAGACCGAAGAGAAAGAAGACACCAATGGCCCTGAATGGATTGCCGAGCGCATTCCGCACCGGTTCGGAGGCCGTACCAGCGAGGCTGGCGCCGACCCACGGCACCAGCCAGGCCCAGCGCCGCACCTTGGCTCGCGCCATCACTCGTCCTCATCCGGGACGGCAGCACCTTCGGCCTCGTCGCGCTCGGCCCACTCCAGCAGCGGCGCGAGGTCGAAGGGGTGGTCGTCGATGTCGTGGTGGAGGTCGCCGAGTTCGGCGTACCGGGAGGGCATGGTGGCGATGGTGAAGTCGCCGGGCTCGCAGGAATCGATCTCGTCCCAGCGGACGGGGGCGGACACGGTCGCCTCGACATTGCCACGGACCGAGTAGGCCGAGGCGATGGTGTGGTCGCGGGTGTTCTGGTTGTAGTCCACGAAGAGATCGCTCGGCGATCGGTCCTTGCGCCACCACGCGGTCGTCACCTCAGGGTGACGGCGCTCGATCTCACGGGCGAAGGCGTGCGCGGCGCGTCGTACGTCCTGGAAGCCGTGGTCGGGCGGGATGCGCACATAGATGTGCATCCCGGAACCACCACTGGTCTTCGGATAGCCGACGGCACCAAGCTCACCGAGCACCTCGCGACAGACCGCGGCGACTGACTGCACCGTCGACCACGGGCATTCCGGTCCGGGGTCGAGGTCGATGCGCCACTCGTCCGGCTCCTCCACGTGCCCCCGGCGGCTGTTCCACGGGTGGAATTCGACCGTCGACATCTGCACCGCCCACGCGACCTGCGCGATCTCGGTGACGCAGAGCTCGTCGGCGGTGCGCTTCCAGCGCGGGAAGAAGACCTGGACCGTCTCCATCCACGGCGGAGCGCCCTTGGGCAACCGCTTCTGGTGCACCTTCTCCCCCGTCACCCCGGTCGGGAAACGGTGCAACATGCACGGCCGCTCGCGGAGCGCGTTGACGATCCCGTCGCCGACGGAGAGGTAGTACTCGACGAGATCCAGCTTGGTCTCGCCGCGCGCCGGGAAGTAGACGCGATCTGGATTCGAGATCCGGACGACCTTGTCGTCGATCTCGATCTCCACCGCTGGTGACGAACCCACGACTGCACCCTAGTGCCGCCTGTGGACGACGCCCGACACGAATCCGCGCTTTCGTCCAGTCTGTGCGGATGGATCCGGCAGAGGTGTTGAGCGCTCTCGGCGGTGTTGCGAGGCGCGCGCAACTGCTCCGGCACCTGCCACGGAGAGACTTGGAGCGAGCCGTCGCGGACGGGAGGGTGCTGCATCCCGCGCGCGATCGCTATGTGCTTCCGCAGACCGATGCCGCGCTGGCCACCGCCCACGCACTCAGCGGTGTCCTCTGCCTCACGAGTGCGGCGCTCTTCCATGGCTGGGCGGTCAAGACCGTGCCGCATCGACCGCACGTGACAGTTGGCCGAAAGCGCCGGCTGACGCCTGCCCAGCGCCGTCTCGCCGAGATCCATCTCTATCGTCTCGAACCCGACGATGTCGTCGATGGAGTGGCGACCTCCAAGGAGACGACCCTCCTGCACTGCCTCCGCCAGCTCCCCGACGACGAGGCGCTCGCAGTGGCTGACTCCGCCGCACGGGCCGGGGAGCGAGCCACCTTGCGCCGAGTGGCTCAACTTGCGCAAGGCCCCGGTTCCCCGCGGATCCGCAGGACCGTTGAGCTCGCACGGGCCGAAGCAGACAATCCATTCGAGTCCGTGACGCGGGCCATCGCGCTGACTGTTCCGGGGCTGAATGTGGAACCACAACAATTGATCACCAGCGTGCACCCCTGGGCCCGGCCCGATCTGGTCGACCCCGAGCTGCGCATCGTCATCGAAGCCGACTCCTTCGAGTGGCACGGCGATCGCGCAGCGCTTCGACGCGACGCTCGCCGGTACGACCTCCTGGTCGTCGACGACTGGATCGTGCTCCGGTTCAGCTGGGAGGACGTCATGTTCGAGCCGGACTGGGTGCGATCGGTCATGGTGTCAGCCGTCCAACTCGCCCGCCGACGGGCCAAAGCCGCTTGAGCGATCCCTCTCTGAGCGTGACGACCAAGCCAGAAAGGGACTTTGGCCCGTTCGTAGGCGGGTGCGGCGTGACAGAGTTCTCTCATGGAGCGGGGCAGTGTCGAGATCAGGTCGCGGCAGCAGTGGCGGGAGTGGCTGACGGAGAACCACACGACCAGCGACGGCATCTGGGTCGTGACCTACAAGAAGGCCTACGCCGGTCACGTGCCCTATGAGGAGCTCGTGTTGGAGGCGCTCTGCTTCGGCTGGGGTGGACAGCCAGGCGAAGGGCGTCGACGAGCAGCGCACCTCGATCACGATGACGCCTCGACGCGCCAACAGCAGGTGGACCCAGCCGAACCGCGACCGGGTAGAGGCGCTGGAGGAGGCCGGTCTGATGACTCAGGCCGGCCGTGCGGTGATCGAGCAGGCGAAGGCCGGCGGCTCGTGGGACGAGCTCCGCGAGGTCGAGGCGCTCGTGGAGCCGGCCGACCTGGCGGCGGCACTGAACGCCGACCCAGCCGCGCGCGAGCGCTGGGAGTCACTGACCCGCTCAGCCCGCTACCAGCACCTGCTCCGCCTGCACGACACCAAGAAGCAGGAGACCCGCGACCGCCGGATCGCTGCCATCATCGGCTGACTGCGGGCAACCCGTGGGCGGCGAGGATCCACTCGAGCTCACCGATCCCGTTGTCGTGGTGCCAGCACTCGGCCGCCAGGCCTGCCGCTCGCGCGCCGTCCACGTTGACCTGCGAGTCGTCGATGAAGAGCAGGTCGGCCGGCGGCAGGGCCAGGTCGGTCGCGATGCCTAGGAAGTACTCGGCCGCCGGCTTGGCGACACCCATCGCCGCGGAGAAGTAGCAGCGATCCATCAGCGGCGAGTACACCGGTCTCATCTGCTGCTCGCGCAGGTTGTCCTGGTTGGTCGCCAGCACGCAGGCGATGCCCCGGCGGCGCAACCCCTCGACCAGCGCCCGGGCTTCTTCCACCGGCGGGAGGTCCGACCACGTTGCCCGTACGGCGTCCGCATCAGCGGCGGAGAGACCATGCCTCGCCAGTACGACGTTCAGGCGCGCGCCCATGTCCACCTGCCCGGTGAGCACCTCGGGCATGTCCGAGAAGGTGTCCGCCAGCAACCGCAGGCGCAGCTCATCGGGCAGGAAGTCCCACAACCGGTCGAAGCCCGGCAACCGCTGCAGGACCCCGTCGGCGTCCCAGAGAACCGCCCGGACCGGCATGACTCAGTCGGTGCCGTGCGCGGCGATGAAGGCCAGGATCTGCTCGGAGAGCTCGGGGCGGCAGACGATCAGGTCGGGCAGCTTCACGTCGTCCTGGTTGTACTTCAGCGGGTCGCCGTTGACCCGGCTGGTGAAGAGGCCGGCCGCGCGGGCGACGGCGACGGGAGCGGCGGAGTCCCACTCGTACTGACCGCCCGCGTGCACGTAGGCGTCGCTGACATCGCGGATCACCGACATCACCTTGGCGCCGGCCGAGCCCATGGGGACCAGCTCGCCGCCGATCTCCTCGGCGAGCGCCTGCACGAAGGCCGGGGGACGGGTGCGCGAGACGACCAGGCGAGGCCGCTCCGACGAGGACGGCGGTACGACGGCGGGCGCGCCCGTGTGGAAGGTCTTGCCCAAGCCTGGCTGTGCGACGGCGCCGGCCACGAGCTCCCCCTCCTCCCAGAGGGCGACGTGCACGGCCCAGTCCTCGCGCGGCGGCTCGGAGAACTCGCGGGTGCCGTCGAGCGGGTCGATGATCCACACGCGCTTCGCCGTACGCCGGTCGTGGCGGGAGGTCGTTCCGCGGTGCTCCTCCTCCGAGAGGATCGCGTCGTCGGGACGGTGCTCGGTGATGACCCGCATCAGGAACTCGTGCGAGGCGAGGTCGCCGGCATCCTTGAGTTCCTTGCCCTCCAGGCCCTGCGTGCGTACGTCGAGCAGCAGCCGGCCGGCCTCCTCGGCGGCCCAGGCCGCGAAGATGTGGTCGTCGGTCGCACTCGGTTCGAAGCTCATGACTGCACCTTAGAGGTAGCTCTCAGCGGTTGAAGCGCTGCTGCGCCTCGGCGAGACCCCGATCGATCAGGACCTCGATCGCGTCGGCGGCGTCGCCGATCTGGAAGGGCAGCTCCTTGCGCTCGGCGGCGGAGTAGTTGGCGAGCACGAAGTCGGCGGGGTTCTGCCGCCCGGGCGGGCGACCGATGCCGGCACGGACCCGGAAGAAGTCGCCGGTGCTCAGCGAGGCGCGCATCGAGCGCAGGCCGTTGTGGCCGTTGTCGCCACCACCGAGCTTCAGCCTCAGGGTGCCGAAGTCGATGTCGAGTTCGTCGTGGATGGCGATCACGTGGTCGGCCGGCACCTTGTAGAACTTCGCGAGCGCCGAGACGGGGCCGCCGCTCTCGTTCATGTAGGTGTGCGGCCGGACGAGCACCACCTTCGGGCCGCCGATGGTGAGGCGTCCCTCGACGACATCGGCGCGACCGGCCTTGTGACGACGAAAGCTCGCCCCCATGCGGGAGGCGAGCTCGTCGGTGACCAGGTAACCGATGTTGTGCCGCGTCCCGGCGTACGTCGGACCGGGATTGCCCAGTCCGACGATCAGCCAGGGAGCGTCGGTCACGTATGCGTCAGAACAGCCGGACTCAGGCGTCCTCGGCGGGGGCCTCGGCGGCCTCCTCGGCCGGAGCCTCGGCAGCAGCGTCACCCTCGGCGGACTCGGCCAGGTCGGCCTCGACCTCGGCGGCGGTCGGCGCGTGGGTCACGTTGACGATCAGCGCGTCGGCGTCGGAGA